>NZ_JBHUWH010000734.1:0-2482 GCF_042670125.1 Kitasatospora sp. NPDC057198
GCCGGCCCTACATCCACATGAACGGCAGGCCCGCGACGGCCGCGGCGGACCGGTTGCTGTCCTTGAGCACCTCGTCCGGCTCCGCGCCGGGCCGCTGGTCGAAGTAGCGCGAGACGGTCAACGTGATGTGGTGGCCGACCAGTTCGACCTTGACCGCCGCCATCGGCACGACGCCCTCGGCGGGCGGCAGCACCCCGTCCGGGTAGGTGAACCCGAAGGCCGCGGCCTTCTCCCGGACCGGCCCCAGGGCCTTGGCCGCGGCGCCCGCGTCGAGGAAGCGCAGCACCGTGACGCTGGAGATCACCGGCTGGTCGCTCCGGGTCAGCGCGATCCCGATCCAGCCCTGGCAGGCCAGGTCCGCCAGCACGTCCCGGCCCTTGTCCTCCTGCACGGCCCCGCAGTCCGCCCCCTCCCGGGAGGCCGAGCGGTGCGCCCGGTAGTCGTCGTACTCGTAGGACCGCTGGGCGGGGAAGTACCGTTCCGCGACGAAGGACTGGGACTCCGTCAGCGGCTGCTCCGGGTGTCCCGCGACGGCCGGTGCGGCGGCGGGCTTGTTGCCGGCGGCCGCCCCGGACGCGGCCCCCTGGCGCGGGGTCGAGACCACCCAGACGCCGCCGACCGCGAGCGCAGCGACGACGCCCCACAGCGCGACCAGCCGACGACGCTCACCGACCGCCCGGTGCCCGGTCGGCGGCTGCTCGTCGTCCGTGCTCAGGTGCGCGTCCCGCTGGATGGTCATGGCGCAGATTGTAAGCAGTTGATCGGACCGTCCTTCCTTCGGGTCGGACGCATCCGTACTCCTGGCGCACCCCTGACCGCCTCCCTCCGACCCGGGCCGCACACGGCCCCGCCGGGCGCCTCCCGGCGGAACCGCTCCGCCCGGAAACACCCCCCCGGAGGGCACCGGGAAACCGTCGACAAACCGACCGAACACTGCGCCGAAGCGGTTCCGGACAGTGACCGCCGCGATCGGCCAGGGCCTGGACGGGGCCCGCGCCGAACTGCTCCGCGCCCTCGACCGCAACCGCACCCTCGACCGCAACCGCACCCTCGACCGCGACGACCTCACCCGGGCCCGCCGGGAGGCCGACGGCCTCCGCCGCGAACCGGCCGAGGCCCGGACCGCCCGGGAGAGCGCGCCCACCGAACTCGCCGACCTCCGCGCGACCCGCACCACCGCAGCCGCCGAGACCGGCGACCGGCCGCTGACCAGGATCGTCATCGGCCACCGCCCGCCCGCCGCCGGCTGAGCCCGCCACCCCGCCCGCAGCCCCGCCCGCTCCCCCGGCCGCTCCCCGCCCGCCTCCCGTCCGGGCGCTCACTGTGGGCCGCGACACTGTGACAACTCGCACAGCCTGCGGGCGATCTTCTGGCGGGTTCCCTCTGGCGAACGCCGGGGCGGGCCGGGCAGGATCGGGCCATGGACCTCCTCGACATCCTGACCGACAAGGGCCTTCGCCGGGAACTGCCCACCCGGGAGGAGGCACTGGCCGTGCTGGCCACCACCGACGACGAACTGCTGGACGTGGTCGCGGCCGCCGGGCGGGTGCGCCGGCGGTGGTTCGGTCGGCGGGTGAAGCTGAACTACCTGGTGAACCTGAAGAGCGGGCTGTGCCCGGAGGACTGCTCGTACTGTTCGCAGCGCCTCGGCTCGAAGGCGGAGATCCTCAAGTACACCTGGCTGAAGCCGGACCAGGCCGCCGAGGCGGCGGCCGCGGGCGTCGCGGGCGGGGCCAAGCGGGTGTGCCTGGTGGCGAGCGGGCGCGGGCCGACGGACCGGGACATCGACCGGGTCGCGGACACCATCGCGGCGATCAAGGGCGCGGACCAGGACGTGGAGGTGTGCGCCTGCCTGGGCCTGCTCTCGGACAACCAGGCCGAACGGCTGAAGGCGGCCGGCGCGGACGCGTACAACCACAACCTGAACACCTCCGAGGCCACCTACGGGGACATCACCACCACCCACACCTACGCGGACCGGGTGGACACCGTGACCAAGGCGCACGGCGCGGGCCTGTCGGCCTGCTCGGGCCTGATCGCGGGCATGGGCGAGAGTGACGGTGACCTGGTCGACGTGGTGTTCGCACTGCGCGGGCTGGACCCGGACTCGGTGCCGGTGAACTTCCTGATCCCGTTCGAGGGCACCCCGCTCGCCGAGGAGTGGAACCTCACCCCGCAGCGCTGCCTGCGGATCCTGGCGATGGTCCGGTTCGTCTGCCCGGACATCGAGGTGCGGATCGCCGGCGGCCGCGAGGTGCACCTGCGCTCGATGCAGCCGCTCGGCCTGCACATCGCCAACTCGATCTTCCTCGGCGACTACCTGACCAGCGAGGGCCAGGCCGGACAGGCCGACCTCGACATGATCAAGGACGCCGGCTTCGAGGTGGAGGGCGCCGGCCAGACCACCCTTCCCGGCCACCGCGCCCACGCCGCCGCGGGTGGCGGCTGCGGCGGCCACCAGGAAGAGGCCGCCTGCGGGACG
>NZ_JBHUWH010000735.1:0-2482 GCF_042670125.1 Kitasatospora sp. NPDC057198
CCCCTGCGGTCCGGGGCCGTCCGCGTTCCCGGGGGGAGGGCCGGGGGAGAACGGCGCTGGTGGAGGGCTTGCCCGGGATTCAGACCATGTGACATATTACTGAGGTGCTCAAGCGAAACCCCTACGACGTCGTGGTGGTCGGCGCCGGTGTCGTCGGCGCCGCCTGCGCCTACTACGCGGCCCGCGCCGGCCTGGAGGTCGCCGTGGTGGACCGCGGTCCGGTGGCCGGCGGGACCACCGGCGCGGGCGAAGGCAACCTGCTGGTCTCCGACAAGGAACCCGGCCCCGAACTCGACCTCGCGCTGCTCTCCACCCGCCTGTGGCGCGAGCTCGCCGAGGAGTTCGGCGACCGCGTCGAGTACGAGCCCAAGGGCGGCCTGGTGGTCGCCACCGGGCCCGCCGGGCTCGACCCGCTGCACGGCTTCGCCGCCCGGCAGCGCGCCGCCGGGGTGCAGGCCGTCCCGGTCGCCGCCGACGAACTGCGCACCCTCGAACCGCACCTGGCCCCCGGCCTGCCCGGCGGCTACCTGTACCCGCAGGACGCCCAGGTGCAGCCCGCGCTGGCCGCCGCCCACCTGCTGCGCGCCTCCGGCGCCGACCGGCACCTCGGCGAGGCCGTCACCGGCCTGCTGCGCCGCCCCGGCGGCCCCGTCACCGGCGTGCGCACCGAACGCGGCGAGATCGCCGCGGCCGCCGTGGTCAACGCGGCCGGCACCTGGGGCGGCGAACTCGCCGCGCTGGCCGGGGCGCACCTGCCGGTGCTGCCCCGGCGCGGCTTCGTACTGGTCACCGAACCGCTGCCGCGGATCGTCCGGCGCAAGGTCTACGCCGCCGACTACGTTGCCGACGTCGCCTCCGGCTCGGCCGACCTGCAGTCCTCCGCCGTGGTCGAAGGCACCCCCGCCGGGCCGGTGCTGATCGGCGCCAGCCGGGAGCGGGTCGGCTTCGACCGCACCCTCGACCCCGAGGTGCTGCACCGGCTCGCCGCCCAGGCCGCCGCGCTCTTCCCGGTGCTGCGCACCGTCCAGGTGCAGCGCGGCTACCGCGGCTTCCGCCCCTACCTGCCCGACCACCTGCCCGCCATCGGGCGCGACGCCCGGGTGCCCGGCCTCTACCACGCCTGCGGGCACGAGGGCGCGGGCATCGGCCTGGCGCCCGCCACCGGGCTGCTGATCAGCCGCCAACTGACCGGCGCCGAACCGGAGTTCGACCTGGCGCCGTTCCGTCCCGAGCGGTTCGGGGACGCGGCGGGGGAGTCGTGAGCCCAGGCCGGCGGGAGCGGGGCGCCAGGGGGGCCGGGGCCGCTACGGCTGCCAGGGGTGCCACGGCCGCCGCCCGGAACGGCGGCCGGAACGGCGGGCCGGGCGGGCACCCGGGCCCGGCGGCGGTACGAAGCACACGAAGGCGAGGAGAGGAGTAGCCATGGACCCGCTCGACCTGGTGGGCGCCGAACCCGGCCCCGCCCGCACCATCCTGTTCGACGGCCGCCCGGTGCCCGCGCTGCCCGGCCGGACGCTGGCCGCCGCGCTGTGGGCCGACGGCGTACTGGCCTGGCGCACCACCCGCTCCGGGGGCCGCCCGCGCGGCGCGTTCTGCGGGATCGGCCAGTGCTTCGACTGCCTGGCCACCGTCAACGGCAGCCCCAACCAGCGCCTGTGCCTGCTGCCCGCCGAGCACGGCGACACCGTCACCACCCAGGAGGGCCACGGCCGTGCCGACCTCGAAGTCTGAGCCGGGCGCCGGCCCCGGAACGGTGTACGACCTCGCGGTGATCGGCGCCGGCCCCGCCGGACTGGCCGGGGCCGACGCCGCCGCCCGGCTCGGTCTGCGGGTCGCGCTGGTGGACGCCGGCAGCCGGCTCGGCGGCCAGTACTACCGGCACCCCGCGCCCGAACTGGGCGCCGCGCGCCCCGGGAAGCTGCACCACGGCTGGGCGGTCTTCGCCCGGCTGCGCGAACGGCTGGCGGCCTCGCCGCTGGTCGACCACCTGGCCGGCCACCACGTGTGGGCGGCCGAGGCGGGCGACCCGGGCGACGAAGGGCGTCCCTGGCGCCTGCACGCCACCCGCGGCCCCGGGGCGGCCGACCGGACCACCGTCCTGGCCCGCGCCGTCCTGCTGGCCACCGGCGCCTACGAGCGGCACCTGCCCTTCCCCGGCTGGACGCTGCCCGGAGTGGTGACCGCGGGCGGCGCGCAGGCCGTGCTCAAGTCCTCTCTGGTGCTGCCCGGCCGGCGGATCGTGGTGTCCGGCAGCGGCCCGCTGCTGCTGGCCGCCGCCGCCTCGCTGGTCTCGGCCGGCGCGAAGGTCCCCGCGATCGTGGAGGCCACCTCCTACCTCGGCTACGCCCGCGGACTGCCGGTGCTGGCCGGCAACCCCGCGAAGCTCGCCGAGGGCGCCGCGCACGGTGCCAGGCTGCTGCGGCGCGGCGTGCGGCTGCGCCGCAGCAGCGCCGTGGTCGAGGCGCACGGCACCGACCGGGTC
>NZ_JBHUWH010000736.1:0-2479 GCF_042670125.1 Kitasatospora sp. NPDC057198
GGTCTGGCCCTGGCTGGGGACGGCCGCCCCGGAGGGTCCGGGCGCCGATCCGGCCCAGCAGGCCGAGCACGACGACCTGGAGGCCCTCGCGGCGGACCTGCTGTCCGCCCGGCCGGACTTGGCAGTGGCCACCCAGGCCGCCGCGGGCGACCCGGCCGACATCCTGGTCGAGGCCGCCGCGGACTACGACCTGGCGGTGCTCGGCTCGCACGGACCGGGCACCGTCACCGACCTGCTGGGCGGCTCGGTGGCCCTGTCCGTCGCCGCGCGCGCCGCCTGCCCGGTGGTGCTGGTGCGGGAGCGGCCCGCCGACCAGGACGCGCACCCGGTCGTGGAGGACGCCCCGCTCACGGCGGAGGCGGCGGCGCCAGCTCCGGTGGCGGTGGCATCGCCGGAGCCGCTGCCGGCCGGGCTCCCGATCCCGTCCCCCCTCGACCCCCCGGTCCGGGACGGCGCCGGGCCGGCGACGGCAACGGCAACGACGACGACGACGGCCACCGCGGTCGCACCGCCCGCCCCGGAGCCGCCGTCGGCCGCCGCGGCGCCGGGCGGACCGGAGATCGTGGTGGGCCTGGCGGGCGACTCCTCGCTGCCGGCCGTCGAGTTCGCGCTCGCCGAGGCGGCCCGCAGCGGCGGCCGGGTGCGGGCGGTGCACGGCTGGGAGATGGTGCCGCTGTGGGCGGCCACGCCCGGCTGGCTGCCGCCCGACCCCGACGCCGCCCGCCAGGGCGGACGGATCGAGGCCGACCTGGACCGCCTGCTGGCCCCCGCCAGGGCCGCCCACCCGGACGTCGAACTGCGCGTCGAGGCCGATCTCGGCGGCGCCACGGGCGCGCTGCTCGCCGCCGCCGAGCACGCCGACCTGCTGGTGCTCGGCCGCCACCCCCACCTGCTCGGCAACCGGCTCGGCCCGGTCGTCCACGCCGCCGTCCGGCACAGCACCGCCCCCGTGGTCCTGGTCCCGCACGAGTGAACCGCTCGCGGACCGCGAGCGAACCGCGAGCGGTCGGGGCCACCCCGTGTTTCCGCCCGCCCGGATGAGCGAACCTCAGCCCCGGGCGGGCGGAACCAGCCCGTCCAGCACGCCCCCGGCCCTGCAGGCCCGGGGGCGGAGCTCGGCACCCCGCCCCTCCCCCGTCTCGAACAGCTCGGCCTGCCCCCCACCTCCACCGCCCGCGAGGGCGTCGACCGCGGCACCGTCCTCGACTCCGGAGCCGTCGGGCACCACGAGGACACCCGACTCCCGCACCAGCAGCGCAATCCGGTCCTGGCCGCACACCGCAACGGGCACGCCGAGCCGCTCCGGCACCCGGACCGGCTCGAACCCGGCGACCCGGTCGTGCTGCGCACCCCCGCGGCCGTCCACACCTACGTGCTGGACCGCGAACTCCCCGAAACCGGACGTAGGTGCGCGCCCGGCCCGCTCGGATTGAAAAGTTTTGCGCCATCTTGCAGCAAGGGTTTTCATGACGCCCGGATGTCGCCGGGCGCACCGGCGGATGTCCTCGACGTCAACCCGGCTTCCGCTCCCCCGTGGCGCCAGGCCGAAGGCCCGGCCTCCACTTCTTGAAGGCAAACAGCCGAGACAGCCACGAAGATGACCTGAACTTGACGTCAGGCGGGCAACCCCGACGCTGCATCCGTTGATTTCGTGTTGTGATCAACGGGCGCTGACGCCGCGTCAGCGCCGATGGAGAAGAGACGGGAAGACCCATGACCACCGCACCGCCCCGCACCACGGCCACCGCCTGGTGGCGCCCTCTGCTGCTCGTGGCCGCCCTGCTGACCGGGCTGTTCGGCGCCGTCGCCCCGGCCGGCGCGGCCACCGCCGAGGCGACCATATCGGTGACGGTCTCCGCCGTGACCAACCCCGGTGACACCGTCCTGATCAGCGGGAACACCGCGCAGCTGGGCAACTGGGACCCGGCCGCGGCCGTCCCGCTGCACACCACCGCCCAGACCTACCCGTCCTGGACGGGCTACGTGCAGGTCATCCAGGGCAGCACCGCGGAGTACAAGTTCCTGATCCGCAGCAGCACCGGCGCCGTGACCTGGGAGAGCGTCCCCAACCGCACGGTGACCGCCTCGACGACCACGATCACCGCGATCAACGACCGCTGGAACGTCGGCAGCGGCGCGCCGGTCACCGCGGCCTTCCGCGTCACCGCCACCACCGCCTACGGGCAGAACGTCTACCTGGTCGGCGACCTGGCCGAGCTCGGCGGCTGGAACCCGGCCGCCGCCGTCCCGCTGACCACCGGCTCCGGCAGCTACCCGACCTGGACCGCGAGCCTGCAGCTGCCGCCCAACACCCCGGTGGCGTACAAGTACCTGATCAAGAACCCGGACGGCAGCGTGGTCTGGGAGGGCGGCGCCAACCGCATCGCGACCACCCCGCCCACCGGCACCTTCACCGTCCAGGACACCTGGCGCCCGTAGGGCCGGACCACCGGCCGCCCGGCACCGGACGTCGAGGTCC
>NZ_JBHUWH010000737.1:0-2477 GCF_042670125.1 Kitasatospora sp. NPDC057198
GTTTCGGCCTCGCCCCGCCGTTCACCGCGACGGCATTCACCGCGACGGCGGGAGCCGGAGCGGCCCGAGTCCCGCCGAACGGCCGGTGCCACGGAAGGACGGGTTCAGCTCGCGGTGCAGGTGAGCGCCGGGACGGTGTTGGCGCCGGTGCGGGTGCCCTGGAAGCCGAAGGAGGTGCTGCCGCCCGCGGCGAGGGAGCCGTTGTAGCCCGCGTTGACGGCGGAGACCGACGCCCCGGTCTGGGTGGCCGTGGCGTTCCAGGCGTTGGTGACCTTCTGGTCGCCGCCGTAGGTCCAGGTGACCTTCCAGGAGCCGATCGCGGTGGCGCCGGCCTTGACGGTGACGGCGGCGGTGAAGCCGCTGCCCCAGTCGCTGGTGGTGGTGTAGGTCGCGGTGCACCCCTTGTCACCCGGCACGGTGGTGCCGGTGGTGGTGACGGTGACCGGGGCGGAGGCGGCGGAGGTGTTGCCGGCGGCGTCGCGGGCCTTGACGGTGTAGGTGTAGGCGGTGCCGGCGGTCAGGCCGGTGTCCGTGTACGAGGTGCCGGCGACGGAGGCGACCTTGCTGCCCCCGCGGTAGACGTCGTAGCCGGTGACCCCGGTGTCGTCGGTCGAGGCGGTCCAGGACAGTGCCGCGCCGGAGGCCGTCGCGGTGCCCGTCAGGCCGGTGGGCGCGGTGGGTGCCGTGGTG
This sequence comes from Kitasatospora sp. NPDC057198, assembly GCF_042670125.1. NCBI lineage: Bacteria > Bacillati > Actinomycetota > Actinomycetes > Kitasatosporales > Streptomycetaceae > Kitasatospora > Kitasatospora sp. NPDC057198. The sequence continues at coordinate 691 of NZ_JBHUWH010000737.1, forward strand.
TCGCCGCCCGTGCTGCCGCCGGTGTGCTTGAAGTCGCCGAGTTCGTCGAGGGTGACGACGTACGGGTCGTCGTACACCCGCTTGAGGAAGTCCAGGGAGTTGCTGCTGGCGTCCTGCTCGAAGCCGGCCCAGGCGACGAAGTACGACCAGTCGGCCCGGTAGGCGCGCAGCAGGTCGGGGTCGGGTACGGTGCCGACCTCGGAGAGGGCGGCGACCTTGGTGTCGCCGGTCAGCGCCAGTTCGCGGTCGTAGGTGAGGGCCACCGGGCCGTGGTCGCCGGCGGTGGGGTAGGAGTCGGCGCTGACCATGTCGACCACGTCGTCACCCGGGTACCAGGCCGGGTCGACGGAGTTCCACTGCCAGATCAGGTTGTGGATGCCGTCGACCTCGGTGAGCCGCTGGTGCACCAGCCGGTAGAGGGCCTTGGCCGCCTCCGGCCCCTTGGCGCCCCACCAGAACCATCCGCCCTCGGCCTCGTGCAGCGGCCGCCAGATGACCGGAACGCCCGCGTCCTGCAGGCGCTTGAGCTGGACGGCGATGGCGTCGATGTCGCGCAGCAGCAGCTTGTAGTCGTTCGAGGTCGGGTCGGCCAGGGCTGCTTGGACGTCGAAGGTGGTGGAGTCGGTGTAGAAGCCGCGCCACCACTCCTTGCCGGGCTGGTCGATCAGGCCGCTGGGGGCGTTCCAGTGCCAGCAGAAGGCGACGATGCCGCCGCGCTTGTCCCAGGCGATGGCGTTGTCGGTGTCCTGGCCGGTGGTGCCGCGCTCCACCCGGCTGGGGGTGTAGTCCATCATGTCCAGGCCCTCGACGGCCGGGGCCTTGCCGACGTTGGTCTCGATCCACTGCTCGTGGGCGGCGTCCTGCTGGCCGCTGAGGATGTTCTTGCCGTAGTTCGCCGTCAGGTACTTCATCAGCGACTTGGCCTCGGGCGTGGCCCGGGGGTCGGTCAGTTCCCCGGTGACGGCGTGCGGCGGGCGGGCCGGGGCCGGGGTGAGGGAGACCGAGTCGATCAGGTACCAGCCCCAGTCGTTGCTGATCGTCACGGTGTTGGTGCCGGCCTTCAGGAGCACGTTGCCGGCCGCCGCGTCCGTCCAGGCGGTGGTGGCGGGGAGCGAGACCTCCCCCACCCCGCTGCCGTTGACCAGCAGGTTCGCCTTCTTGTCGCCGTACGGTCCGGCGTAGCGGACCGACAGGCTGTAGAGCCCGCCGGGGCTGTCGGGCACGGTGACCGTCAGGCTGTCGCTCGACTGGTCGAAGCCCTCGACGTAGCCGGTGCCCTGGAAGTCCGCGACCGACGTTCCGACGGTCACGCCGTTCAGCGTGCCGCCCTCGGCCTGGTAGACCTGGGTCGAACCGGTCTCGGCCGCTCGGGCGGGGCCCGGTTGCAGGACCGCCGCCGCCGGGAGGGCGAGCGCGGCCGACAGCGCCAGGCCGAGCAGTCTGCTTCTGAACTGTGTGTGGGGGGACAAGAGGAGCCTCCGCGTTCCATGGTGGGACAGTGACCTGGGTCAACTGCATGGGAGCGCTCCCAAGAAAGCCCGGGGGAACCCGGGTGTCAAGGCGCCGCGGGGAAGCCGGGCCCCCACCTGCCCGGCGTCAGGTAACTTGCAGGGCCCCGGATTCGGACCCCGCGGGCGAGCGCGGTGCGGAAGGCCGCCGGGAGTGGAATCCGCCGCGGGGGTCGCAGCGGCCCGTGCGGGGCGCGGGGGCGGTTCCGGCGGGGCGCGGGGCGGTTCCGGCGGGGCGCCGAGCAGGCGTCGGACCCCGTGGACGGCAGGGCCGTCCAC
>NZ_JBHUWH010000738.1:0-2454 GCF_042670125.1 Kitasatospora sp. NPDC057198
ACGGTGACGTTGTACGTCCCGGCGGCGGTGGCGGTGCCGCTGATCAGGCCGGTGGAGGCGTTGATCGACAGGCCGGTGGGCAGCCCGGTGGCCGAGTAGCCCAGCGGCGCGGTGCCGCCGGTGGCCTTGACCTGCAGGCTGACCGCGCCGTTCAGCGCGGTCGACTGGTTGCCGGGGCTGGTGACCGTGACGGCCGTGCCGGCCGGCTTGGTCAGCAGGCAGCCGCTGACGTTCAGGTCGATGACCCGGCCGGTGCCCAGGCAGGTGGTGAACCAGTAGGTCTCCTCCCCGTAGCTCTGGCCCTTGGTGGCGGTGGTGGTGCCGTCCGCGGCGACCTCGCACGGGTTGTTGAGCGTGCACATCGCGCCGTCGTCGTTGCCGGTGTTGTTGATGCCGACGACCTTCCGGCTGGCCGCGTCGACGATGGGCGACCCGGAGGTGCCGTGCGTGGTGTTGCAGCCCGAGCTGTAGCGCAGCGAGTCGCGCCAGGTCCACTGGTCCTCGCGCAGGGTTCCGACGAACCCGTTGATCGAGCAGTTCCAGACCTGCTTCCAGTACGAGGAGGGTATGTACATGGCGGATCCGTCGACCGGGTGGGTGTCGCTGATCGTCAGCGCGGTCGCGCCGTACTTGGAGGCGACGGCGGCGAAGGTGTCGGTGAGCTGGTAGAGCGCGACGTCGGTGCCGGTCATCGTCGCGTACAGCACCTTGTCCGCCTGGACGGTGCCGAGCGAGTTCCCGGCGGAGTCGAGCAGGGTGCCGCTGCGGCTGGCGCTCGCGTTCTGGATGACCTGGCCGGCCGTCGGCATGGTCGGCAGGCAGTGGCCGTTGGTCAGCATCATCGCCCGGTCGGTGTCCACCGAGGCCGGGTAGCGGACCAGTGAGGCGGAGCAGTTGCTCAGCGCGATGGTGGAGGTCAGGTCACCGGCCTGGACGGCCTGTGCGGGGGCGGCCGCGACGGTCAGGGCGCCCGCGACGACCGCTCCCGCGGCGAGTGCCGCGGCGGATCTCTTGAACATGGCTCTCCTTGTGGGGGATTGCAGACGTGTGACCGGTCGGTGCACGCCCGCGCCGGACGAAAGTGCCATGCCCACTTCAATTGGTCAACAGTGCCGACGGAACTCGCGGCCGGATCCCCGGCGGACGGCCCGGCCCGGCCGCCTCCCTGACGCCCCGTCAACCCCCTTCCGCCGGGCACCCGCCGGCAACGGGGCGCCCGCGGATCAGCCGCGCGGGAGGACCAGCGACTGCACCTCGGGCAGCTGCCGCCAGTCGGCGGAGACCAGGGACGCGTGCGCGCCGGCCAGTTGCACGGTCCGCGCGCGGGCCTGCTCGGCCGTCGGGTCGGTGGCGCTGATCGCCGGGGCGACGTTCTGCGCGTCGGTCATCGTCAGCAGGTAGTGGCGCTGGTCGTACCACGAGGTGTCGACGCCGTTCAGGTACGCGGCGGCGTCGCCGTCGAAGACCACGAACCAGGGGCGGACGGTGGCGTCCGGGTACGCGCCGCGCGGGTCACCCGCGGCGGCGCCGTGCACGGCGGGGAAGACCCGCGCGTCGCCGATCCGGCCGGCGGCGGCCAGGTCGCGCAGGTGACGGGCCTCCTCGACATCGGTGTGCAGGGTGTCGAAGGGGTTGCCCTCCTCGACCGTGCCGGGGATCGCGTAGACCAGGGCGCGCCCGGCCAGCGCGGCCCGGCTCGGCCAGTTGCCCGCCCGGGCGGCGTCGTCGAGCGTGGCGTAGCTGCCGCCGCCGGGCCGGGCCAGCAGGTCGGCCGGGCGGAAGGCGGCGGCGCCGAGGTGGGCGGCGATCAACGCGTCCAACTGGGCCGGGCCCATGCCCAGGTTGGCGGCGTACCCGCCCTTGAGTTCCAGCTTGATCGTGAGCGGCCCCGCCGTCGGGTGCGCGGCCAGCCAGACCCGGACGTCGTCGAGGCAGCTCTCCAGGTTCTTGTTGGTGCCGCCGCCGTACAGCTGCGCCGGGGTGGCGGCGTCGACGCAGTTGTTGCCGTTGCCCAGCGGGTTGGAGTGGCTGACCTTCCACTCCCTGGTGACGGTGTCGGTCCACACGTCCAGCTCGATCATCGCGGTACCGGTGTCCAACGCCTGCGCGAGGTAGCCGAACGCGCCCGGGTCGTACGTGTTGTGCAGCCCCACCCCGGTGGTCCCGGCGAACGGACGCTCCCCGACCGTCCCCGCGTCGGCGGCGGCCCCCGGCCACGTGGACCCCAGGAGGGCGGCGGCGAGCACCGCGCCGACGAGGGCGGAACGGGCTGCGGTACGGCGGAAGTTCATGCGGTCCCCCTGGACGGCCGGCTGATCGGGCGGGCGGGCGGCCGGCGGTCGGTGCGGGCTGACGGCCGGTCAGCGAGCAGGATGCCCCGCCCGGGGGACTTTCAAGTGACATGACAACAAAGTGCGGACGAAGTCGGCCCGGCGGACGTGTTCGGGATCGCGT
>NZ_JBHUWH010000739.1:0-2452 GCF_042670125.1 Kitasatospora sp. NPDC057198
CGACCGGTCCGACGCGGTCACTGCCCGTCCGCCCTCCGGCCGGGCAGGGCCTGGACCACCAGCGCGAACAGGGCGGTGGCGGCCAGCACGTACCACAGGCAGGCCCGGAACGCGGCCGGGACGGCGTCGGGGCCGGGGTGGTCGGCCAGGACGCGGTAGAAGACCAGGCCGATCAGGGCGACGCCGAGCGCGTTGCCGACCTGCAATCCGGTGGTCAGCACGCCGCCGGCCGAGCCCGCGCTCTCGGCCGGGACGCGGGTCAGCACGGTGGCGGTCAGCGGGGCGAAGGACAGGCCCATCCCGCAGCCGTCCAGCAGCAGGCCGGGCACCAGCCACCACGCACTCCGCCCGTCCCCGCCGACCGCCCACAGCTCCAGCAGCAGTCCGGCCGCGCGCAGCGCGCAACCCGCCGTGATGGCGTGCCGGCCGATCCGGGCGGCCAGGTGGCGGGCGTTGGCGGAGGCGGCGACGTAGCCGGCGCCGAGTGCGCTGAAGACCAGGCCGGAGCCGATCGGCGTGAGGTGGCGGCCCTGCTGGAGGTAGAGCGCGAACACCAGGAAGTAGGAGGCCATCGAGGCCCAGAAGGTGAGTTGGGCGGCCAGGCCGACGCCGAAGGCGCGTTGGCGCAGCAGCGACAGGTCGAGCGTGGGCGAGCCGCCGGCCCGGCGCAGGCGGCGCTGCTGGGCGGTGAACGCGGCGAGCAGCAGCGGCCCGGCGGCGAGCAGCAGCCAGGTCCACAGCGGCCAGCCCCGTTCGCGGCCCTCGATCAGCGGCAGGCAGAGCGCGGTGAGCGCGGCGGTGACCAGCAGCAGGCCGGTGAGGTCGAGGCGGGGCCGCCCGGGGGCCTTGGACTCCGGCAGCAGGCGGGCGGCCGCGAGCGCGGCGGCCAGTCCGATCGGCAGGTTGACCAGGAAGCAGGCCCGCCAGCCGAGGCCGAACAGGTCGGCGCGGATCAGCACGCCGCCGATCAGCTGGCCGAACACGGCGGCGATCCCGGACGCGGCGGCGTACCAGCTGACCGCGCGGACGCGGGCCGGGCCCTGGTAGGAGGTGGTGATGACGCCGAGCACCTGGGGGGCCATCAGGGCGGCCGCCGCGCCCTGCAACACCCGGGTGGCGATCAGGAGTTCGGGTCCGGGCGCGGCGCCGGCGGCCGCGGAGGCGACGGTGAACAGGGCCATGCCCAGGACGAGGACGCGGCGGCGCCCGTACAGGTCGCCGAGCCGGCCGCCGGTGATCAGGCCGACTCCGTAGGTCAACGCGTAGGCGGCGACGACGAGTTGGATCTGCGCGTCGGTGGCGTGCAGGTCGTGCTGGAGGGCCGGGACGGCGACGTTGACGATGAAGAAGTCGAGTCCGGAGAGGAAGACGGCGGTGAGGACGATCGGCAGGGTGGCGCGGTGCGGCCCGGTCGGGGCGGCGGCCGCGGGGGCGGTGGCGGGCACGGTGGTGCTGTCGGTCATGGGTGGGCAGGCTCCCGGGGAGGTGACGTGGGCCGCGCCGCTCCACCCCGGGGCTGCCGGGGCGGGGCGCGGTGCGCCTTCCACTCTTCCCGGGGCCGCCGGGTGCCTCAACTACCTGTCAGGTAGGCGGCGGTGTCGTCGTCGGCCGGGAAGAAGCTCTCGATGATCAGCTCGGCGGAGGTCAGGTCGCGGGCCGTGCCGAAGGTGGCGAACGTCGCGATGAACGACAGCACCCGTCCGTCGAAGCGCAGTTCGAGCGGCATCATGATCTCGTCGGGGCCGGGGATGTCGACCTCGGGCACCGGCTGCGCGCACGGGTAGCCGAGCAGTTCCTCGTACAGCGGCCGGAGGTTCGCGTCGAGGGTCGCGCGGCGGGCCAGTCCGGTGAGCAGTTTGCCGCGCCAGCGGCCCAGGTTGGCGATCCGCGGGGCCATCCCGTCGGGGTGCAGGACCAGGCGCAGGGCGTTCACCGGCGGCTGGAGCAGGTGCGCGGCGACGCCCCCGGCGAACAGCCGGTCGAACGGTTCGTTGGAGGCGACGATGGTGCGCCGGCCGTCCAGCACCAGCGCCAGGTAGGGGTGGTGGCCGCGCAGCACCCGCCGCACCGCCGCCAGGACCGGCCGCATCGCCGGGTCGTCGAGCGGCTTCTCGTGGAACACGGGTGCGTAACCGGCGGCCAGCAGCAGCGAGTTGCGCTCCCGCAGCGGCACGTCCAGGTGTTCGGCGAGCCGCAGCAGCATCTCCCGGCTGGGCTGCGAGCGCCCGGTCTCCAGGAATCCGACGTGCCGGGCCGAGACGCCCGCCAGGTTGGAGAGTTCGAGTTGGCTGATCCCGCGCCGTCGCCGCCACTGCGCCAACAGCCGCCCCACCCGCGCCCGTTCGGCCGTCTCCGCCGTCACCTTCGGCCTCCCCCGTCGCGCCCGGCCCCCAATCTACCCCGCTCGGGCGGGGGAACGCCGGGTCCGCCCCCGCCCCACCCGGTGCGGGGG
>NZ_JBHUWH010000740.1:0-2448 GCF_042670125.1 Kitasatospora sp. NPDC057198
GGCCGGGGCAGCCGGAGCGGCCGCCGGGGCCGGGGCGGCGGCCGGAGCCGAGCCCGCCGCGCCGATCAGCGCGAGCTGGGCGCCGACCTCGGCGGTCTCGTCCTCGCCGACCAGGATCTTCACCAGGGTGCCCGCCACGGGGGAGGGGATCTCGGTGTCGACCTTGTCGGTGGAGACCTCGAGCAGCGGCTCGTCGACCTCGACGGTGTCGCCCTCGGCCTTCAGCCAGCGGGTGATGGTGCCCTCGGTGACCGACTCGCCCAGTGCGGGCAGCACCACCGGGGTGGCGTCGCCGGCCGGAGCGGCAGCGGCGGGGGCGGCGGCCGGAGCAGCCTCGGCGGCCGGGGCGGGGGCCGCGGGGGCCTCCTCGACCGGGGCCGGGGCGGCGGCCGGAGCAGCCTCGGCGGCGGGGGCCGGGGCGGCGGCGGGGGCGCCGGAGCCGTCGTCGATGATCGCCAGTTCGGCGCCCACCTCGACGGTCTCGTCCTCGCCGACCTTGATCGAGGCCAGGATGCCGGAGGCCGGCGCCGGGATCTCGGTGTCGACCTTGTCGGTGGAGACCTCGAGCAGCGGCTCGTCGATCTCCACGCGCTCACCCTCGGCCTTCAGCCAGCGGGTGACGGTGCCTTCGGTCACGCTCTCGCCCAGCGCGGGCAGTGTTACTGAGACCGCCATGGTTCCAGCGACTCCTATCAAGTCTTGCGTACAGGAATGAACGGGGACGGGGGCGCGATCAGTCGTGCGCGTGCAGCGGCTTGCCGGCCAGCGCGAGGTGGGCCTCGCCGAGGGCCTCGGACTGGCTCGGGTGCGCGTGGATGAGCTGCGCGACCTCGGCGGGCAGGGCCTCCCAGTTGTAGATCAGCTGGGCCTCGCCGACCTGCTCGCCCATGCGGGCGCCGACCATGTGGACACCCACGACGGCGCCGTCCTTGACCTGGACCAGCTTGATCTCGCCGGCGGTCTTGAGGATCTTGCTCTTGCCGTTGCCGGCCAGGTTGTACTTGAGGGTGACGACCTTCTCCTTGCCGTACTGCTCGACGGCCTTGGCCTCGGTCAGGCCGACGGAGGCGACCTCCGGGTTGGAGTAGGTCACCCGCGGGATGCCGTCGTAGTCGATCGGGACGACCTTGAGGCCGGCGATCCGCTCGGCGACGAGGATGCCCTCGGCGAAGCCGACGTGGGCCAGCTGCAGGGTCGGGACCAGGTCGCCGACGGCGGAGATGGTCGGCACGTTGGTGCGCAGGTACTCGTCGACCAGGACGTAGCCGCGGTCCATCGCGACGCCCTGCTCCTCGTAGCCCAGGCCGGCCGAGACCGGGCCGCGGCCGATCGCGACCAGCAGCACGTCGGCCTCGATGGACTTGCCGTTCTCGGTGGAGACCCGGACGCCGTTCTCGGTGTACTCCACGCCGGAGAAGCGGGACTTCAGCTCGAACTTGATGCCGCGCTTGCGGAAGGCGCGCTCCAGCAGCTTGGAGGAGTTCTCGTCCTCCAGCGGCACCAGGTGGGGCAGGCCCTCGACGATGGTGACGTCGACGCCGAAGGACTTCCAGACCGAGGCGAACTCGCAGCCGATGACGCCGCCGCCGAGGATGATCGCCGACTTCGGGATGTAGTCGAGCTTCAGCGCGTGGTCGGAGGAGATGATCCGGTTGCCGTCGATGTCCAGGCCCGGGATCGAGCGCGGCACGGAGCCGGTGGCCAGGACGATGTGGCGGCCCTCGATGCGCTGCCCGTCGACGTCCACCGAGGTCTGCGAGGAGAGCTTGCCCTCGCCCTGGATGAAGGTGACCTTGCGCGAGGCGACCAGGCCCTGCAGGCCCTTGTACAGGCCGGCGACGACGTCGTCCTTGTACTTGTGGACGCCGTTGATGTCGATGCCCTGGAAGGTGGCGAGGACGCCGAACTCGGCGGCTTCCTTCGTCTCGTCGGCGACCTCGGCGGCGTGCAGCAGCGCCTTGGTCGGGATGCAGCCGCGGTGGAGGCAGGTGCCGCCCAGCTCGCCCTTCTCGATCAGCGCGACGCTCAGGCCGAGCTGGGCGCCACGGAGCGCCGCGGCGTAACCGCCGCTTCCGCCTCCGAGAATGACTACGTCGAAAACGGTGCTGGCGTCGTTCGCCACGTCACGTCCTCCATGCAAAAGGTGCGGATCGCCGGGCCGGTCGCGGTCCGGTGGGTGAGTGCCCTTGTAAGAGCGCCCAGTCGTGCCGGAAATACATCTTTGCACTTGTTGGCGGCGGGTGGCGTCGGAGGGTGGCCCGAGGCGCCCCCGACCCGGTCGGCGCGGCGGCGGTATGACCCGTTCTCGGAGGTATCGTCGCAGCTCACGGCCGGGAAATCGGCAAGCGGAGGTACGCCGTCCGGGGGGCTTCACCGGCTCTGTTCCGCCCTGCGGAATCAATTTTCGCCGGAGGCGAACAAGCCCTCGAATTGGTGTCGAGTGCTACC
>NZ_JBHUWH010000741.1:0-2447 GCF_042670125.1 Kitasatospora sp. NPDC057198
GGTGACGGTCTCGGCGGTGACGGGCTCGGCCGTCAGGTACGGGCCGGGGACGGCGGCGGCCCCGAAGCCCCCGGCGGCGGGCACCAGTCGGTGCACCGAGACCGGGGAGGCCACCAGCAGCGGCGGCACGGACGGCACCGACGGCAGTGGCGGTGCGGGCGGGGCCGGCGGCACGGGGGCCGTCGGCGCGAGGGTGTCGGACCACATCAGGAGAGCACCAGCCGGTCGGCGATGGCGGCCAGGCGCAGCCGGGCCATCGCCAGGTTGGCGGTGTCCCGGTCCAGCCGCAGGTAGAGGAAGACGTTGGCGTCGAAGGGCGCGGGCACGAAGCGCAGCAGGTGGTAGTTGCCCCCGGAGGTGACGATGACGTCCTCGGCGGGCGGTGCCCCGGTGTCCGGGTCGGCGAACGAGGGGGTCTGGGTGACCGCGCGGGCGAGCTCGGTGGCGTCGGCCGCGCCGACCTCGTGGTCGCCGTCGGGGCCGAGACCGGCGGTGCCTATGGCCAGGCCGTTGGTCCAGTCGACCAGGCTGACCCCCAGGGCGCCGCCGATCCCCATGGCTTCCGCAAGGCACTCCTCGATCCCGGGCACGAACCGCGTTCCCTCCCCACCGTGCGGGGGCACGGTGCGTCGCCGTCACCGCCTTCACCTGCGGTAGTCTGACCAGGACGCAACGCTACCGGCGCTGCCACGGGAGGGCGAGACTTTCCGCCATATCCCTCGGGCATATGCACGAATGCGCTATGGTGCGCGGTTCCTGGGGGGTTGCGGTGAAGGCGGCGCGGCGCGGCCGGGTCACTCCGCGGGGCTCTCCGCCGGGTCCTGGACGGGGAGTTCGCGCATCCGGGGAATGGGCGAGAAGAGCACCCACAGGCCGGAGGAGACCGCGCCGACGGCGGCGATCCACAGTGCGGGGCGCAGGCCCAGGGTGCTGCCGAGCAGGCCGCCGAGCAGCGAACCCAGCGGGCGGACACCGTAGTTGACCGCCTGGTAGGCGCCGAAGACGCGCGAGCGCAGGGCGTCGGGGATGCAGGCGGCGAAGACCGCGCCCGCGGTGATGTCGAGGATCATCACGCCGGCGCCGGAGAGGAACTCGGCGCCGAACAGCAGCGCCGCGGAGGTGGTCACCGAGCCGCCCGCCAGCGGGAGCAGCAGCAGCGGGGCGGGGAAGAGCACCAGGCCGAACAGCAGCGCCGGGCCGACGCCGATCCGGGCGGAGAGCCGTCCGGTGACCGCCGCGCCGAGCAGCGTGCCGACCGCCGCGGCGCCCATCACCGCGCCCAGCAGGCCCGCGCTGAAACGGAGTTCGGTGGTGGCGTAGAGGACGAACAGCGCGCCGATGACGAAGGTGAACAGGTTGACGGTGGCGGTGCCGAGCAGGGTGGCCCGGACCACCGGGGCCCGCCGGATCCAGCGCAGGCCCTCGGCGGCGCCGCCGTGGCCCTCCTCGGCGGCCGGCGGCTCGACCGGGTCGATCCGCCGCAGGAAGGCGGCGGAGGCCAGGAAGGAGCAGGCGTCCACCACCAGGGCCACGGGCGCGGCCAGGAGTTGGACCAGCAGGCCGCCGAGCCCGGGGCCGGCCACGTAGGTCGCGGCCCGGCTGCCGTTGACCAGCGCGTTGCCGCGCAGGTACTGGTCGGGGGGCACCAGGGCGACGAACACCGGCGGGTTGCAGACGTTGAAGAACACCGACAGCGCGCCGACGGCCAGCACCACCGCGTACAGCTGCACCAGGGTCAGCACCCCGGCCGCGTACGCCAGCGGGACGGTCAGCAGGACGGCGGCGCGGCCCAGGTCGGTGGCGATCATCACCCGGCGGCGGCGCCCGTAGCGGTCGGCCCAGCCGCCCGCGTGCAGCGAGAGCAGCAGGTACGGGAGGTAGCCGGCGGCGGAGAGGTAGCCCATCTGGGCGGCGTCGGCGTGCAGCACGGAGACGGCGATCAGCGGGACGACCAGCAGGGTGATCTGGTCGCCGAGCGAGGAGACGGTCTGGCCGGTCCAGTAGCGGCGGAAGGCCGGGTCGTGCAGCAGCTCGGGTATCCGGCGGCGGACGGCGGCGGCCGGGCGGGTGTTGAGGAGGGTCACGACGCCTGTCCCTCCGGGGTGTCGGTGGGGACGGCGAGCCGGATCAGCTGGACGGGGCGGGCGCCCTCGGGGTGCGGGCCGTCGCTGCCCAGGCGCTCCACGTAGGGGCGGGTCAACTCGTCGATGCGGGCGTTCAGTTCGGCCAGTTCGCCGGCGGTGAGCAGGGCGGCGCTGTCGCCGAAGCCGGCCGCCTCGCGCCACTCGGGGGTGTCGGTGCCGCGGTGCAGCAGCCAGCCGGTGGCGCGGGCGAAGTAGCCGTCCAGCACGGCCCGTTGCAGGGCCTCGGTGGGGGCGGCCTGCTCCGGGTCGGCGGGGGAGGCGTCCCAACTGGTGAAGGCGGCGGTCGCGCGCCAGGGTTTCTCC
>NZ_JBHUWH010000742.1:0-2431 GCF_042670125.1 Kitasatospora sp. NPDC057198
GGCGAGAGCCCCCGCCCCGGCACCGTTTTGGTTCCGCGACACCTGACCAGTTAGCCTGGTCCGATGTGTGTCCTGGCGGTCGGGTTTCGCCCCGGGGCCGGGCACATCAGCAATCACCTCTCGGAAGGACCCGGAGAGACATGCCTCCCAAGAAGAAGAAGGTCACGGGGCTTATCAAGCTCCAGATCAACGCCGGTGCGGCGAACCCGGCCCCGCCGGTCGGCCCCGCGCTCGGCCAGCACGGCGTCAACATCATGGAGTTCTGCAAGGCGTACAACGCGGCCACCGAGTCGCAGCGCGGCATGATCGTGCCGGTGGAGATCACGGTCTACGACGACCGCTCCTTCACCTTCGTCACGAAGACCCCGCCGGCCGCTCGCCTCATCCTGAAGGCCGCGGGCATCGACAAGGGCTCCAAGGAGCCGCACAAGACCAAGGTCGCCAAGCTGACCTCGGCCCAGGTGCGCGAGATCGCCACCACCAAGATGCCCGACCTGAACGCCAACGACCTGGACGCGGCGGAGAAGATCATCGCCGGCACCGCCCGGTCGATGGGCATCACCGTCGAGGGCTGACCAGCCCGTACGTCCTCCGTGGTAGGGCCCAGCGCGGCCCGTTCCCACGAACTCCATTAATCACAGGAGCAGCAGTGAAGCGCAGCAAGGCCCTCAAGGCCGCGGACGCCCAGGTCGACCGCGCCCGGATCTACGCCCCGCTCGAGGCCGTCCGCCTCGCCAAGGCGACCTCCACCAGCAAGTTCGACGGCACCGTCGAGGTCGCCATGCGTCTGGGCGTCGACCCGCGCAAGGCCGACCAGATGGTCCGCAGCACCGTCATCCTCCCGCACGGCACCGGTAAGACCGCTCGGGTCCTGGTCTTCGCGAACGGTGAGCGTGCCGAGGCCGCGCGTGCCGCGGGCGCCGACATCGTCGGCTCCGACGAGCTGATCGACGAGGTCGCCAAGGGTCGTCTGGACTTCGACGCCGTCGTCGCCACCCCGGACCTGATGGGCAAGGTCGGCCGCCTGGGCCGCGTGCTCGGTCCCCGTGGCCTGATGCCGAACCCGAAGACCGGCACCGTGACCCCGGACGTCGCCAAGGCCGTCAACGAGATCAAGGGCGGCAAGATCGAGTTCCGCGTCGACAAGCACTCGAACCTGCACCTGATCATCGGCAAGACCTCGTTCACCGACGAGCAGCTGGTCGAGAACTACGCCGCCGCGCTGGACGAGGTCCTCCGGGCCAAGCCGTCCGCCGCCAAGGGCCGCTACCTGAAGAAGGTCGCCTTCTCCAGCACCATCGGCCCCGGCATCCAGGTGGACCCGAACCGCACCCGCAACCTCCTCGTCGAGGAGGACCCGGCGTCGGTCTGACCCCGAGTCAGGCTCCCCGCGCGGTGAACGCAGCACCGGGCCCGCACCCCTTCCGGGGGTGCGGGCCCGGTGGCGTTGGTAAAGGGTTTGCGCGATGGTCCGAGCGGTTCGGTAGAGTCCGCCCCGTAGTCAGATGAGAATCCGATAAAAGGGGAACCCCTGTGCGCGCACTGCGTACCCTCGCCGTGGCCTGCCTGGCCGCCGGCGTCCTGACCGCCTGCAGCAGCTCCGGTTCGGGCGGCTCGACCGACGCCAAGGGCGGCGCTGCCACCGCCGCGGCCTCCACCGAGGGCGCCGGCGCGGCCAAGGGCGGCTCCAAGCTCGCCCCCAAGGACGCCCTGCTCGCCTCGGCCGTGGTGATGGAGAAGGCCGGCAGCGCCAAGCTCGCCATCACCGGTGACAGCGAGAAGGGCAGCGTCGACTACGTCTGGAAGGACCCGGCGTCCTTCCTGATGACCACCACCGAGGAGGGCAAGGAGGTCACCGCCCTCTTCGCCGGCGGCCAGATGTACATCGCCGCCACCCCCGAGATGGCCGCCGTGGCCCAGGGCAAGAAGTGGGTCTCGCTCGACGGCACGGACGACTCGGGCGAGGACGGCAACGAGGCCGCCTCCATCGCCGCGATGACCCAGGTGCTGAACCCGGGCATCCAGCTGGCCGCCGCCGCGCCCACCGCCACCCTGGTCGGCACCGAGACCGTCGCGGGCCAGAGCACCACGCACTACCGCAGCGAGATCAAGGCGGAGGACCTGGTCGCCAAGATGAAGCTGCAGGGCGCGCTCCGCGACCAGGTGCTGACCGAGATCAAGAAGGACGGCGCGACCGTCACCGCCGAGCTGTGGATCAACGACAAGGGTGAGCTGGTCCAGCAGTCCGTCATCGACCCCTCCGCGGAGGCGGGCAGCAAGCCCGAGACGGTCACCTACAGCGCCCTGGGCACGGTCAAGGCCACCCCGGCGCCGTCCGCCGACGAGGTCCTCAAGCTCTCGGACCTGATGCAGCAGGCGCAGCAGTAGTAGACGTCCCGCGGACCGCGGGCACCCGGGGGCGACTCCGGGG
>NZ_JBHUWH010000743.1:0-2430 GCF_042670125.1 Kitasatospora sp. NPDC057198
GTCCTTGACCTGGCCGATGGTCAGGTCGCCGAAGTGGAAGACGCTGGCGGCGAGGACGGCGTCGGCGCCGGCGTCGACCGCGGGGGCGAAGTCGGCGAGCTTGCCGGCGCCGCCGGAGGCGATGACGGGGATGGAGACGGCCTTGCGGGCGGCCCGGATCATCTCCAGGTCGTAGCCGTCCTTGGTGCCGTCGGCGTCCATCGAGTTGAGCAGGATCTCGCCGGCGCCGAGTTCGGCGGCGCGCACCGCCCACTCGATCGCGTCCAGGCCGGTGCCGCGGCGGCCGCCGTGGGTGGTGACCTCGAAGCCGGAGGCGGTCTCGGTGCCCTCGGGGCAGCGGCGGGCGTCGACCGAGAGGACGAGCACCTGGCGGCCGAAGCGCTGCGCGATCTCGCGGACGAGTTCGGGGCGGGCGATGGCGGCGGTGTTGACGCCGACCTTGTCGGCGCCGGCCCGCAGCAGCCTGTCGACGTCCTCGACGGCGCGGACGCCGCCGCCGACGGTGAGCGGGATGAAGACCTGCTCGGCGGTGCGGCGGACCACGTCGTAGGTGGTCTCCCGGGAGCCGGAGGAGGCGGTGATGTCGAGGAAGGTCAACTCGTCGGCGCCCTGGGCGTCGTAGAGCTTGGCGAGTTCGACCGGGTCCCCGGCGTCGCGCAGGTTCTGGAAGTTGACGCCCTTGACGACGCGCCCGGCGTCCACGTCCAGGCAGGGGATGACGCGTACTGCGAGTGTCACGGCTGGGTGCCTTCCGAAGTGCGGGCCGGGCCGGGCCGGTGGGCCTCGACCTCGACCTCGACCATCATCCGGGAGTCGGTGAGGCCCTGGACGACCACCATGGTGGTGACCGGGCGGACTCCGTCGAAGATTTCCTTGTGCGCGCGGCCGACCTCGTCGCGGTCCCGGACGTGGGTGAGGTACATCCGGGTGCGGACCACGTCGGCGGCGGTGAGTCCGTAGCGGTCGAGCGCGCCGAGGGCCGTCCGGAAGGCGGCCAGCGTCTGCTCGTACGGGTCGCCCTCGGCGGCGGCGTCGCTGTCGTCGAGGGCGGTGCAGCCCGCGACCAGGACGAAGTCCCCGGCCACCACCGCCCGGGAGAATCCGTACTGGTCCTCGTAGGGGGACCGCTCGGACGGGCGGGCGGCGGTGGTCGGGGTCTCGTCGGTCATCGGGACACAGCCTCCAGGGCTTCCTCAAGGGTGAACTTCTGCTCGTAGAGCGCCTTCCCCACGATCGAGCCCTCGACGCCCTCCGGCACCAGGGTGGCGATGGCGCGCAGGTCGTCGAGGGACGACACGCCGCCGGAGGCGACGACGGGCCGGTCGGTGGCGGCGCAGACGTCGCGCAGCAGCTGGAGGTTGGGGCCGGTCAGGGTGCCGTCGCGGTTGACGTCGGTGACCACGTAGCGGGCGCAGCCCTCGGCGTCGAGGCGGGCCAGCACGTCGTAGAGCTGGCCGCCGTCGCGGGTCCAGCCGCGGCCGCGCAGGGTGGTGCCGACCACGTCGAGGCCGACGGCGATCTGGTCGCCGTACTCGGCGATGACCTTGGCGACCCACTCGGGGCTCTCCAGGGCGGCGGTGCCGAGGTTGACCCGGGTGCAGCCGGTGGCGAGGGCGGCGGCGAGCGACTCGTCGTCGCGGATGCCGCCGGACAGCTCGACCTTGATGTCGAGGCGGCCGGTGACCTCGCGGAGCAGTTCGCGGTTGCTGCCGGTGCCGAAGGCGGCGTCGAGGTCGACCAGGTGCAGCCACTCGGCGCCGGCGTTCTGCCAGGCGAGGGCGGCGGCGAGCGGCTCGCCGAAGGAGGTCTCGGTGCCGGAGGCGCCCTTGACCAGGCGGACCGCCTGGCCGTCGCGGACGTCGACGGCGGGCAGCAGTTCGAGGCGGTTGGTCATGGTGTGGAGGACTCTTCCGTCGTCAGAGGGTGTCGACCCAGTTGGTCAGCAGGGCGGCTCCGGCGTCGCCGGACTTCTCGGGGTGGAACTGGGTGGCCCACAGCGGGCCGTTCTCCACGGCGGCGACGAACGGCTGCCCGTGGGTGGCCCAGACGACCTTGGGGGCGCGGATCTTCTCGGAGTGCGTCTCCAGCACCCAGTGCCGCACGCCGTAGGAGTGCACGAAGTAGAACCGGGTGTCGGCGTCCATCCCGGCGAACATCCGGGTGCCCTCGGGGGCGTCGACGGTGTTCCAGCCCATGTGCGGGACGACCGGGGCGTCCAGCGGCTCGACCACGCCGGGCCACTCGTCGCACCCGGCGGTCTCGACGCCGTGCTCGACGCCCTTCTCGAACAGGATCTGCATGCCGACGCAGATGCCGAGCACCGGGCGGCCGCCGGCCAGCCCGCGGCCGATGACCTGCTCGCCGCGGACGGCCGGGAGGCCCCGCATGCAGGGGTCGAAGGCGCCGACGCCGGGCACCCGCAGGCCGTCG
>NZ_JBHUWH010000744.1:0-2429 GCF_042670125.1 Kitasatospora sp. NPDC057198
GCGAGGGCGGCGGCGTCGTTGACGCCGTCGCCGACCATGGCGACGGTGCGGCCCTCGGTCTGGAGGCGTCGGACGGTGGCGACCTTGTCCTCGGGGAGGACTTCGGCGATGACGTCTTCGGCGGGGATGCCCACTTCGGCGGCCACGGCCTGTGCCACCAGCCGGTTGTCGCCGGTGAGCAGGACGGGGCGCAGGCCCAGGGCGCGCAGTTCGGTGATCGCCTCCGCGCTGCTGGGCTTGACCGCGTCGGCGACCTCCAGCACGGCTCGGGCCGCCCCGTCCCAGCCGACCGCGATCGCGGTCCGTCCGGCCCGTTCGGCGGCGGTTCCGGCGGCGGCCAGGGCGGGCGGCAGGGGGGTGTCGAGCAGGACGGTGCGGCCGGCCAGGACGGTGCGGCCGTCGACGGTGCCCTGGACGCCGAGGCCGGGCCGGTTGCGGAAGTCCTCGACGGGGGGCAGGTCGCCGAGGCGTTCGCGGGCGGCGGTGGCGACGGCCTGTGCGATGGGGTGTTCGGAGGCGTGTTCCAGCGCGCCGGCCAGCCGCAGGGCTTCGTCCTCGGTGGTGCCGTCGGTGGTGTGGACGGCGAGCAGGGTCATCCGGCCGGTGGTGACGGTGCCGGTCTTGTCGAGGACGACGGTGTCGGCCTTGCGGGTGTTCTCCAGTACTTCGGGGCCCTTGATCAGGATGCCGAGCTGGGCGCCGCGTCCGGTGCCGACCAGCAGGGCGGTGGGGGTGGCCAGGCCGAGGGCGCACGGGCAGGCGATGATCAGCACCGCCACGGCCGCGGTGAACGCCTCGGTGGGGCTGTCGGTGGCCAGCAGCCAGCCGACCAGGGTGCCGAGGGCGATCAGGATCACGACGGGTACGAAGACGGCGGAGATCCGGTCGGCGAGGCGCTGGGCGGCGGCCTTGCCGTTCTGGGCGTCCTCGACGAGCTTGGCCATCCGGGCGAGTTGGGTGTCGGCGCCGACCCGGGTGGCCTCGACGACCAGCCGGCCGCCGGCGTTGACGGTCGCGCCGGTGACGGTGTCGCCGGGCGAGACCTCGACGGGGGCGGACTCACCGGTGAGCATCGAGGCGTCCACGGCGGAGCTGCCCTCGAGGACGGTGCCGTCGGTGGCGACCTTCTCGCCGGGGCGCACCACGAACCGGTCGCCGACGGCCAGTTGCGCCACCGGCACCCGGGTCTCCCGTCCGCCGCGCAGCACGGTGACGTCCTTGGCGCCGAGGTCGAGCAGGGCGTGCAGGGCGGCGCTGGCCCGGCGCTTGGAGCGGGCCTCCAGCCAGCGGCCGAGCAGGATCAGGGTGGTGACGGCGGCCGCGGTCTCCAGGTAGAGCGCGGAGGAGGCGTCGGTGCCGCCGACCGCGAGGGTGAAGGAGTGCCGCATGCCGGTCATGCCCGCGTCGCCGAGGAACAGCGCCCAGACCGACCAGCCGAAGGCGGCCAGGGTGCCGAGCGAGACCAGGGTGTCCATGGTGGCGGCGCCGTGCCGGGCGTTGGTCCAGGCGGCCCGGTGGAAGGGGAGGCCGCCGTACGCGACGACCGGGCCGGTGAGGGCGAACGCCAGCCACTGCCAGTTGTCGAACTGCAGGGCCGGGACCATCGAGAGCAGCACGACGGGGACGCTGAGCGCGGCGCTGACCAGCAGCCGCTCGCGCAGGGGGTCGGGCTCCCGGGTCGGGTCCGCCGCCGGCTCGGCCGCCGGTTCGGGGGCGGCGGGCGGGGGCGGGAGTTCGGCGGTGTAGCCCGTCCGCTCCACGGTGGCGATCAGGTCGGCGACGCTGGTGCCGGGGCCGAATTCCACCCGGGCCTTCTCGGTCGCGTAGTTGACGCTGGCCTCGACGCCGTCGATCCGGTTGAGCTTCTTCTCGATCCGGGCGGCGCAGGACGCGCAGGTCATGCCCCCGATGGACAGCTCGACGCGGTCGCGCGGGGCGGCCGCGGGGTCGGTGGTGGTGCTCATCGGCTGGTCCGCTTCGCTCGGTGCAGGGTGGGGTGGGCGGGGGCGGCGCGGGCCGCCCCCGCGGGCGGGTCAGGAGGCCCGGCCGACCAGTTCGTAGCCGGCCTCGTCCACGGCGGCGGCGATCTGCTCGTCGCTGGGGGCGGGTTCGGCGGTCACGGTGACGGTGCCGGCCGCGGCGTCGGCGGCGACCGCGGTGACGCCGGGCAGCGCGGAGACCTCGCCGTTGATCGCCTTCTCGCAGTGGCCGCAGCTCATCCCGCTGACGGTGTAGGTGACGGTGCTGGACATGGGGACCTCCGGGAACGCGTTCGTACTGGGCCGCGTGCTGTGCGCTGACAACAACCACAGTACCCCCTGGGGGTATTCCGTCCAGGGGGTGGCGCGTTCCGGTGCGAGCGGCCCGCGGCCCGGGTCCGAGGGTAGTGCGCGCCGGGCCGGGAACGGCGGCGGCGGGCGGCACCGCGC
>NZ_JBHUWH010000745.1:0-2428 GCF_042670125.1 Kitasatospora sp. NPDC057198
CCGGGGGCGTCGGCGGACCGGGCCCGGCGCCGGCCGGAGCCCTGGGTGTCGTCGGCGCGCGCCTCGACGGCCCGGCCCGCCGTGTCCGCCGGCGCCGCCTCGGCGGCGGGCCGCGGCTCGACCGGGGGGGCCTGGCCCGGCAGGTCCGGGATCATCGCGGTGTCGGAGTCCTTGGGGACGTGCTGCTGCTTCTCCGGCCCGCCGGACGCGTCGCCGTCGGGGTCGAGCGGCAGTTCCACCACGTAGGTGGCGCCGGCCCCGGCGGGCAGGTCGTGGCGCTGCAGCACGCCGCCGTGCCGCTCGACCGCGGCGCGGGCGATCGGCAGGTGGACGCTGCTGGAGCCGCGGGCGGGGCCGCGGACCTCGACCCGGGCCACGTCGCCGCGCCGGGCGGCCGCCAGCACCACCATCGGGGGCTGCTCGCCGGCCGGCGCGGGCCCGGCGAACGGCACCCCGGCGGGGGCGGCCTCGCCCTCGGCCCGGACGGGCTCGGGGACGGGCGCGACGCCGCTGACGTCGGCGACCAGGTGGGCGAGCGCCCGGGCGAGCCGCTCGCGGTCGGCGAGCACCTTCACGGCGGCGGCGTGCACCGAGTAGCGGACCCTGCCGGGCCCGACCAGCTCCCCGGCGCGGTCGACGGCGAGCTGCACGACCTCGTCCAGGCCGACCGGCTCGCGCTCCAGGGACGCCTTGCCGCGGTCGGCGGCGTCCTCGAAGCGCTGGTGCTCCAGCACGCCGTCGATCAGCCGGCCGAACCGGCGGCACTCGTCGGCGAGCCGGCGCAGCGTCCAGTTGGCCTCGGGCCACAGCTGGCCGGCCGGGTCGGCGGCGAGCGCGTCGATCCGGCCGTGCAGCGCGGTCAGGGCGCCGCCGAGCTCGGACTCCAGGACGGCGGTGAGGTGCTCGTTGCGGGCGGCGAGGGCGAGTTCGCGGGTGCGGTCGGTGAAGGTCATCACCGCGCCGACCAGCTGCTCGCCGTCCCGGACCGGGGCGGTGGTCAGGTCGACGGTGACCGGGCGGCCGTCCTTGCGCCACAGCACGGTGTTGCGGATCCGGTGCTTGCGGCCGGAGTGCAGGGTGTCCACCAGCGCGGAGCTCTCGGCGGCCAGCGGGCTGCCGTCGGGCTGCGAGTGCTGGATCAGCGGGTGCAGCTCGCGGCCGCCGAGCTCGCTGGCCCGGAAGTCCAGGATGTGCGCGGCGGCCGGGTTGACCAGCACCACGCGGCCCTCCAGGTCGACGCCGAGGACACCCTCGGCGGCGGCCCGCAGGATCATCTCGGTCTGCTTGTGCTGGCGCCGCAGCTCGGACTCCACCCCGAGGCGGGCCGACATGTCGCGGACCAGGAGCAGCAGCAGCCCCTGGTCGTTGGTGCTGAAGGACAGGAAGCCGTGCGCCTCCCCGCCGCCCTCGTCGGTGAAGTCGTTGCCGGACACCTCGACGGTGAAGGCGGTGCCGTCGGTTCGGCGGGCGGTCATCCGGACCGGTCGGTCAAGGCTCTCGGTCTCGCTCGCGGGGGGCCGCATGGAACCCGGGATCCGACTGGGGTCGAACTCCGGCAGCAGGTCCAGCACGCCCATTCCGACCAGCGAGGTGCCGGGTGCCTGCAGGCTCTCCACGGCGGCCTTGTTGACGTCGACCACGGTGCCGTTGCTGTTCACCAGCAGCAGCGGGTCGGGCAGTGCATCGAGTATCGCGGCGAGGCGAGCAGCGCCTCGGGTCGGCCTGCTGCTCACGTCGACAGGTCTCCTCACGGCTTCGGGCCGCCGCTGCGACGGGCGGCTCTGGCTCTCCTCGGAGAGGGAAGTATCTCATTCTTCTTTGCGCCGTGGACGACCCGGCCAGTATCGTTGTGGTGGTTGGTGCCGGGGCCGTCGGCTATGGCATCATCGCAGTCGCACGGAACGCGCCGGAGTACCGGTCGCGGTCCGGGTGTTGGAGGCGTCGCCTAGTCCGGTCTATGGCGCCGCACTGCTAATGCGGTTTGGGCTTTACCGTCCATCGAGGGTTCAAATCCCTCCGCCTCCGCTCACCGGGAGCCCCGTCGGTCACTGACCGGCGGGGCTCCTGCGTTGTCCGGGCGGGCCCGTCGGCAATCGATTTCGCCCCAGGTCGAGGGTCATGTAATGTTGTCCCCGCACCGCCCAGGAGGCCAGTCCGCCGGGGCGAGCGCTCATAGCTCAACGGATAGAGCACTTGACTACGGATCAAGAGGTTGCAGGTTCGAATCCTGCTGAGCGCACCAAACTCCGCTCGCGGTTCCGCAAGGGGCCGTCCGAGCGCTCATAGCTCAACGGATAGAGCACTTGACTACGGATCAAGAGGTTGCAGGTTCGAATCCTGCTGAGCGCACCAGTCGAAGGCCCCGGGTCACCGCCCGGGGCCCGTAGCGATGAAACATCATACGCTACCGAACAAGAGAAGGGTTGAG
>NZ_JBHUWH010000746.1:0-2424 GCF_042670125.1 Kitasatospora sp. NPDC057198
GATCAAGGGCAGGTCACGGGCGTGCAACCACTCTTGACGGGCGTCCGGGCGGACCCTATGGTCATGCCACTGCAAGTTTCCAGCAAGTTTCAACGCTCTTGCAGCGTCCTTGCAGTAGCGACCCTCCCCCCGTCGCGCTGACGGCACCACCCCCGCCGTCGCGGCCCCCCACCCTGCCGCCCTCCCGTTCCGCGACCTGCGTCCGCGGTCCGGGCCTCCCCCAGGAGTGCTCCCTTGCCCACCTCCGCCCCCGCCCGCAGAAGGCGCCTCGCCGCCGCCACCACCGCGCTCGCGGCGCTCGGCCTCTCGGTCGGCGCCGGGCTCACGCTCGCGCCCACCGCCACCGCCACCCCGCCGAGCAGCAAGGACGTCACCGCCACCCTGTTCGAGTGGAAGTTCGACTCGGTGGCCAAGGCGTGCACCGACACCCTCGGCCCCAAGGGCTACGGCTTCGTCGAGGTCTCCCCGGCCGAGGAGCACATCCAGGGCCCCCAGTGGTGGACCTCCTACCAGCCCGTCAGCTACAAGATCGCCGGCCGGCTCGGCGACCGCGCCTCGTTCCAGAACATGGTCAGCACCTGCCACGCCGCGGGCGTCAAGGTGATCGCCGACGCGGTCATCAACCACATGAGCGCGGGCAGCGGCACCGGCACCGGCGGCACCAACTACAGCAAGTACGCCTACCCGGGCTACTACCAGGACCAGGACTTCCACTCCTGCCGGACGTCGATCAGCAACTACGGCGACCGCTCCAACGTGCAGAACTGCGAGCTGGTCGGCCTCTCCGACCTGAACACCGGCTCCAGCTACGTCCAGCAGACCATCGCCGGCTACCTGAACGACCTGCTCACCCTGGGCGTGGACGGCTTCCGGATCGACGCCGCCAAGCACATCGCCGCGAGCGACCTGGCCGCCATCAAGTCCAGGATGAGCAACCCCAACGCCTACTGGGTGCAGGAGGTCATCTACGGCGCGGGCGAGGCCGTCCAGCCCTCCGAGTACACCGGAAACGGCGACGTCGACGAGTTCCGCTCCGCGACCTGGCTGAAGAGCGCCTTCAACGGCGGCCGGATCGCCGACCTGCAGAGCTGGGGCAGCGGCCTGCTCGGCTCCGCCCAGGCCCGCACCTTCGTCGACAACTGGGACACCGAGCGCAACGGCTCGACCCTCACCTACAAGTACGGCTCCGCCTACACGCTGGCCAACGTCTTCATGCTGGCCAACCCGTACGGCTCGCCGAACGTCTACTCCGGCTACGCGTTCGGCAGCAACGACGACGGCCCGCCCAACGGCGGCACCGTCAACGCCTGCTACCAGGACGGCTGGAACTGCACCCACGCCTGGCGCCAGGTCGCCAACATGGTCGGCTTCCGCAACGCGGTCTCCGGCACCGGCGTGACCAACTGGTGGTCCAACGGCAACAACGCGATCGGCTTCGGCCGCGGCGACAAGGGCTACGTGGCGATCAACCGGGAGTCCGGCGCGATCACCCAGACCTTCCAGACCTCGCTGCCGGCCGGCACCTACTGCGACGTCCAGCACGGCGACCCGGTGAACGGCGGCTGCACCGGCCAGAGCTACACCGTCGGTCCGGACGGCAGGTTCACCGCCACCGTCGGCGCGGGCGACGCGGTCGCCCTGTACGTCGGCGCGGGCGGCGGCTCCACCGCGACCCCGACCCCGACGCCGACGCCGACCCCGACCCCGACCCCGTCGGCCACCGGCGGCAGCAACTCCGCGACCGTCTTCTACTCCACCGACAAGAACTGGTCGGCCTACTACCTGCACTACGCGCCCGCCGGCGGCACCTGGACCACCGCCCCCGGCGTCGCGATGACCGCCGCCTGCACCGGCTGGGTCAAGTACACGGCCGCCCTCGGCGGCTCCGGCGGCCTCACCGCCACCTTCAACAACGGCTCCGGCACCTGGGACAACAACAACAGCGCCAACTACGCGCTGGGCACCGGCAGCGTGACCGTCAAGGACGGCGTGATCGGCTCCGGCGACCCGTGCGCCACCGCCTCGCCCAGCCCGACCCCGTCCCCGACGGCCACCTCCACCGCCGGCGGCGCCTCCTTCGCGGTCAACGCCACCACCGTGGTCGGCCAGAACATCTACGTGGTCGGCGACGCCGCCGCACTCGGCGGCTGGGACACCTCCAAGGCGCTGCCGCTGTCCTCCGCCGCCTACCCGGTGTGGAAGCTGGACGTGGCGCTGAACGCGGGCACCGCCATCCAGTACAAGTACGTCCGCAAGGACGCCGCCGGGAACGTCACCTGGGAGAGCGGCGCCAACCGCACCGCGACCGTCCCGGCGAGCGGCAAGGTCGCGTTGAACGACACCTGGCGGAACTGACCCCACGTCAGCAGCCCTGAAGTAACGGCTCGGGCGGCCAAACCGCTCGAAGGGGTGGAATCCCGGCTC
>NZ_JBHUWH010000747.1:0-2420 GCF_042670125.1 Kitasatospora sp. NPDC057198
CGGTCAGCATCACCAGCAGCGCCGCGGCGGTGAGCAGGCTGCCGACCAGCGGCACCGCCCGGACGCCGGTGGTGGCCACCAGGCCCGCGCCCAGCAGGGAGCCGGCCGCGATGCCGAGGTTGAACACCGCGCTCATCGCGGCCGAGGCCATGTCGGTGCTGCCGGGCGCCACCTGGAGGGCCCGGTGCTGGATGGCGGCGGCGAGCGCGTTGAAGGACAGGCCGAGCAGCGCCAGCACCCCCAGCACCGCCGGCCGGGTGCCGCCGCACGCGAACAGCCCCAGCATGGCGACCGTGACCAGGCCCAGCGGCGCGACCAGCGCCGGCCGCGGGTAGCGGTCAAGGTAGCGGCCGAGCAGCAGGGAGCCGAGCACGCCGAAGATCCCGGAGACGGACAGCAGCGGGCCGAGCGAGCCCTTGCCGAAGCCGCTGACGTCCAGCAGCAGCGGGGTGAGGTAGGTGAAGGTGCCCATGGCGCCGGTGACGGCCAGCCCGGTGGTGACCAGCAGGACGGTCATCCGGCGGCGGTCGGGCGCGCTGCCGCGGGTGGCCGTGCCCTCCCCGGGGGCGGTGCCGGGCAGCAGCAGGACGACGACGACGCAGGTGGCGGCGCTCAGTCCGCTCATCACGCCGAAGGTGACCCGCCAGTGGGTCTGCTGGGCCAGCCAGGTGCCGACCGGCACGCCGAGCACGGGGGCCAGGCCGTTGCCGATGGACAGCCGGGCCACCATCCGGCCGCGCACCTCGGGCGGGAACAGGCCGGTCGCGGTGGAGGCCACCACCGCCCAGAACATCGCCTGGGTGAGGCCGGTCAGCAGCCGGGACGCCAGCAGCACCCAGAAGTTCCCGGCGAGCGCGGTGGCCAGGGTGGCCAGCGCCAGCAGCGCGAGCGTCCCGCCGAGCAGCAGTCGGCGCGGCACCGCGCGGGTGGCCCGGGCCAGCGGCAGCGAGGCCAGCAGGACGACCAGGGCGTAGCCGGTGACCAGCAGGCCGACCTGGGAGCGGGAGCGGCCCAGGTCGGCGGAGATGATGGTGAGCAGGCCGGTCGGCAGCACCTCGGTGGTGACGAAGCAGAAGGCGGCGAAGGAGAGCGCGAACAGCGCGGCGACGGCCCGGCGGGGGGAGACCGCCGGGCCGGCA
This sequence comes from Kitasatospora sp. NPDC057198, assembly GCF_042670125.1. NCBI lineage: Bacteria > Bacillati > Actinomycetota > Actinomycetes > Kitasatosporales > Streptomycetaceae > Kitasatospora > Kitasatospora sp. NPDC057198. The sequence continues at coordinate 1,140 of NZ_JBHUWH010000747.1, forward strand.
GCGGGAACGGGAGCAGCCGGGCCGGGGGTGGGGGCGGCGGGGTCGCTGCCGCGCTCAGTGGCTGCCACGACCCGCTCCGTCCGCTCCGCCCGGTCCGTCCGGTCCGCCAGCTCCGTCCGATCCGCCCACGGGCGCGGCCGCGCGCGGGCCGGGGCGCGGGCCCGCGACGGGAACGGTGACCCGGCGGTTGGGGGCGGTCTCCCGGCACAGGACGTGGTGCAGCAGGCGCTCGCGTTCGAGCACCGTCCGGGCCTGCTCCAGCCAGCCGCGGACGTCCTGCCGCGCCGCGCCCCGGCCGGCCATCCCGTCCCGCAACTCCGCCGCCTGGCCGCGCAGTTCGGCGGTGCGCCGGAGGGCGGCGGCCGAGGGCGCGAAGGCGGCGACGGCCCGGCCGAGACCGGCGGCGGACCGGGCGGCGAGCAGGTCCAGCGCGGCGGCCAGGCGCTGCTTGTGCTCCAGGTAGACCTGGAACGGCCGTACGTCGAGCGGCAGTTCGCCGTGCAGCATCCGGGCGGCCTGGGCGCGCAGGGTGCGCGAGGCGGCCAGTCCGGCGGTGATCCGGGGGGCCGGGCCGCCGTCCTCTCCCGCGAACCCGCCGGTGCCGCAGGCGGGTTGGCCGTCGAGGGCGCGGGTGAGCGCGAGGTGCAGGGCGGCGGGGGTGAAGCGCCGGGCGGCGCCGCCCGGCCGGGGGCGCAGCAGTTGGACGGGGTGCCGGTGCCCGGTGTCCTCGCGGGCCTCGACGCAGGCGAGCGCGGCCTCGGCGGGCGTGGTGTCGGCGCGCGCGTAGCCGTCCGCGGCGTCCGCGGCGTGCGCCTGCAGCGTGCCGGGGGCGGGCCCGCGGACGTACATCACCTGCCCGACGGCGCGGGCCCGGCCGTACTCGTCGGTGCCGGGCACGTGGGACTTCTCGGCGTGCACCAGCACCGCGTGGCCCGCGCCGGTGGCCCCGGCCAGGAAGGCGGCCGCCGCCGGCAGGGTGGCGACGGCCTCCCGCGGGTGCTCCTCCACGTCCAGCAGCGGGGCCCGCCGGCCGTCTCCGGTGTCGAAGTCGAAGGGGACGCGGGCGGTGGCGGCCGCGGCGGCGAAGTCCTCGTGCGCGTACAGGCGCAGGAAGGTGCCGGCCAGCCAGTCGTCGAAGTCGGGGTGGGCGCGCAGCAGTTCGCACCGGAAGGCGTGGTGCGGGTGGGAGCGGACCTCCGGCCGGGGCGGCGGCACGGTGGTCGCCGGGCGGGTGGCGGTCCGGAGTGGTGGGGCCACGGGCACTGTCGCCTCGCTTCCGCT
>NZ_JBHUWH010000748.1:0-2414 GCF_042670125.1 Kitasatospora sp. NPDC057198
GCTGCCACCCCTGCGGGTGGCAGCTTCCCGGAACCCGCACGGGCGGGCGGCTCAGCCCATCGCGTTCGCGAAGCTCGCGACGATGGCGATGACCACCACGATGGCGGCGATCAGGCCGAGCATCTGCAGCAGTTTCTTCTGCCCGCCCTGCGGGTTCGGGTCCAGTACCGGCATGCCGCCGAGCCTAACCGACGGCCTCGTCCTCGATGTGCCGGGCCCTGGCCGCCCGCAGGCCGACCAGCATCTGCGGCACCAGCAGCAGCGCGAGCAGGCCCAGCGGCAGGTACCACCGGCCGGTGCTCTGGTAGAGCGCGCCCATCAGGATCGGGCCCGGGATGGAGATCAGGTAGCCCAGGCTCTGGGCGAACGCCGACAGCTGGGCCACCCCGCCCGGGGTGCGGGCGCGCAGGCCGAGCATGGTCAGCGCCAGCGGGAACGCGCACATCGACAGGCCGACCAGGACGGCCCACAGCCACGGCACGGTGCCGGCGGCGAGCATCAGCCCGAGGAAGCCGGCGATCCCGCACAGGCCCAGCACCACCACGTACAGGCGCTGGTCGCCGCGCCGGGCCGCCAGGTTCGGCAGCAGGAAGGAGACCGGCACGCTGACCGCCATCACCACGGCCAGCAGCACGCCGGACGCGGACTCCGACACCCCGGCGTCGTGGTAGATCTTCGGCAGCCAGCCCATCGCGCCGTACGCGCTGGTCGACTGCAGGCCGAAGAACGCGGCCAGCGCCCACGCGGTGCGGCTGCGCAGGATCGGCAGCTTCTGCGGCGCGGCCGCCGGGGGCGCCGCGGCCGTGCCGGGCCGCTCCCGGCGCAGGAACAGCACCACCAGCCAGACCGCCAGCGCGGCCACCGCGAGCAGGCCCCAGACGCCCAGGCCGAGCCGCCAACTGCCGCCCATCGCGTCGGTCAGCGGGACGGTGGTGGCGGCGGCCAGCGAGGTGCCCACCGACAGCGCCATCGAGTACAGGCCGATCATCGGCGCGACCCGGTCCGGGAAGTACCGCTTGATCACCACCGGCAGCAGCACGTTCGCCAGCGCGACCCCGGCCAGCGCCACCGCGGTCAGCAGCAGGAAGACCGCGGCGGAGCCGGTGAACGAGCGGGCCAGCACGCCCGCCGCGATCGCCGCCATCGCGGCCGTCACCACGGCGACCGGGCCCAGCCGCCGGGCCAGGGCCGGCGCGCAGACGCCCAGCAGGGCGAAGCACAGCGGCGGCACCGCGGCCAGCAGCCCGGCCGTGGTGGCGCTCATCCCCAGGCCCGCGCGGACCGGGTCGAGCAGCGCGCCGAGGCTGGTCACCACGGGGCGCAGGTTCACCGCGGCGGCGGCCACCGCGACGGCGAGCAGGACGGCTCCGGCCTGGCGGGCGGGAGCGGCCGCCGGCGCGGCGGGGGCGGTGGACGCAGTGGCTGGTCGGTGGCTCTCGGTCTCGGTGGCGGAGGGGTCTGCTGCGGTAGACATGGCGTAATCATAGAATCATGGGATGACTTACCGCACCCCGGTATCCTGATGACGTAGACCACAGAAGGAGCACCTGCCTTGGCGCTGTCGACCACTCGCCGCACCCCGCTCTCCGACCAGGTGATCGCCCAGCTCCGGGCCCAGATCACCTCCGGCGAGTGGCCGGTGGGATCACGCATCCCCACCGAAGCGGAGCTCGTCGACCAGCTCGGCGTCGCCCGCAACACCGTCCGCGAGGCCGTCCGCGCCCTCGCCCACAACGGGCTGCTCGACATCCGCCAGGGCTCCGGCACCTACGTCCTGGCCACCAGCGAGCTCGCAGGCGTCATGCACCGCCGCTTCGCCGACGCCGACCAGGACCAGGTCGCCGAGCTGCGCTCCACCCTGGAGACCTCCGCCGCCGGCTTCGCCGCCCTCCGCCGCACCCCGCGCGACCTCGAACTCCTCGACGCCGCGCTCGCCCGCCGGGACGCCGCCTGGCACGCCGGCGACCCCGAGGACTTCGTCCAGGCCGACGCCGCGTTCCACCAGGCGGTGGTCGCCGCCGCCCACAACGACGTCCTGGCCGCCGTCTACGCCGACCTCGGCGAGGTCCTGCGCGCCCACCTGCGCCACGACGTCGGCCCCGACCTGCTCCCCCACCGCTGGGTCCCGCACGCCGCGATCCTCGACGCGATCCGGGCCGGCGACCCGGAGAAGGCCGCCGACGAGGCGGGCCGCGCCATCGGCTTCTGCAAGAAGAACCCCTGAACGACGGGACGCGAAACCAGGGGCCCGGCAAGAACGGCGGGACGCGCATTCAGGGGCCCGGCAAGAACGGCGGGACGCGAATCCAGGGGCCCGGGGAACGGCGGGTCCGTGCTGCTGACGGCCGGAGCCCACCGAAGGTCCGTGCTGCTGCGTGCCGTAAACAGAACCCGAAGCCGATGCGCGCCACGGC
>NZ_JBHUWH010000749.1:0-2408 GCF_042670125.1 Kitasatospora sp. NPDC057198
CCGCGGGCCTCCCCCCGACGCGTTCTTCCGTGACTCAGGGAGCCTTCGAAGTGTCCGCCGAATTCCCGTCCGTCCGCCCGCGCCGCCTGCGCACCACCCCGGCGATGCGCCGCCTGGTCGCCGAGACCCGGCTGCACCCGGCCGAGCTGGTCCTGCCCGCGTTCGTCCGCGAGGGCATCACCGAGCCGCGGCCGATCGGCTCGATGCCGGGCGTCGTCCAGCACACCCGGGACACCCTGCGCCGGGCCGCCGCCGAGGCCGCCGCGGCCGGGATCGGCGGCATCATGCTGTTCGGCGTCCCCGAGGTGCAGGACGCCACCGGCACCGCGGGCACCGACCCGGAGGGCATCCTGCAGCTCGCCATCCGCGACGTGGTCTCCGAGGTCGGCGACCAGCTGGTGGTGATGTCCGACCTGTGCCTGGACGAGTTCACCGACCACGGCCACTGCGGGGTGCTCGCCGCGGACGGCTCGGTCGACAACGACGCCACCCTGGAGCGCTACGCCGAGATGGCCGTCGTCCAGGCCGACGCGGGCGTCCACCTGGTCGGCCCGTCCGGGATGATGGACGGCCAGGTCGCGGCGGTCCGCAAGGCGCTGGACGCGGCCGGGCACCAGGACACCGGCATCCTCGCCTACACCGCCAAGTACGCCTCGGCGTTCTTCGGCCCGTTCCGGGAGGCCGTCGGCTCCTCCCTCAAGGGCGACCGCAAGACCTACCAGCAGGACCCGGCCAACGCCCGGGAGTCGCTGCGCGAACTGGCCCAGGACGTCGCCGAGGGCGCCGACCTGGTGATGGTCAAGCCCGCGATGTCCTACCTGGACATCCTCCGCCAGGTCGCCGACGCCTCCCCGGTGCCGGTCGCCGCGTACCAGGTCTCCGGCGAGTACGCGATGGTCGAGGCCGCCGCCGCCAACGGCTGGATCGACCGCGAGCGGACGATCATGGAGACCCTCACCTCGATCCGCCGGGCCGGCGCCGAGCAGATCCTCACCTACTGGGCGGTCGAGGCCGCGGGCCTGCTGCGCTGACGGTTCGCCAGGCGCGCCGGGATCAGGCGGACTTCGGGAAGTCCTTCCGCTTGATCTTGGCGCGCCGCCCGTCCGGGTGGTGGAAGACGATGCCCTCGGCGAGCGCGCCCGGCGCGAACCGGCTCTCCAGCTCCGCCAGGTGCTCCCGCAGGCCCCGGTAGCTGCGCGGGACCTCCTCGTACACCGGCGCCTCGCGGTCGAACGGCAGGCACAGGTGGGCGTCCAGCCCCAGCGGGTTGCCCTGGATCCGCGGCCCCAGCGCCTCGCACGGGTGCTCGCCGTCCGGCCAGCCGCCCACGTCGGTGCCCCGCGCGGCGGCCAGGATCCACCGGTCCTCGGCGGCGTCCTCCGCGGTGTCGACGTACCAGCCGTCGACGATGCCCAGCTTCTTCTGCGCGGCGCTCGGGTTGCGGCGCTTCTCCACCCGCACCAGCCGCCCCGAGCGGACGGTCAGCCGGACGTTCGTGCCGTCCAGCTTCTCGGTCGCCGTGCCCTCCCCGGCGAACACCCAGGCGCACTCGGCGCGCGGGCGGTCCACCACCCGGAAGCCGGCGTCCCGCTCGAACAGCGTCGGGATCTTCTCCATGGTCGCCATCCCCCTCCGTACCTGACCGACGAGCTCCTCCGGCGTGACCGTCCCCGCGGCCAGGCCGGCGGCCAGTGCGCGGACCAGGTCCGCGACCGACACCTCCGCCTCCACGGCGACCCGCTTCAGCGCCTTCTTCTCCTCCGGCGACACCCAGGCCACCAGCCGGGACCAGCCCTCCGGCGGCACCCAGCGGGCCAGCTTCTCCGGGTCCTTCCTGGGCCTGCCGCGGCCGCGCTTCTCCTCCACGGCGTTGACGGTAGGTCAGGTTTTCCCCTGGTGTCAATTGGCATAACAGAAAATCGGGGCGGGGCAGCATGAAGGGCGTGGCGGCCGCGAACGGCCACCACGCCCTGTGTCGCCGACGAGGCGTCAGCCGATCGCGACGATGCCGCCCTCGCCGCCGCCGACGGCGGTGTCGGTGGCCCAGCCGTAGCCGCCGCCCGCGGTGAAGATGTGGGAGGTCTCGGCGAAGCCCGCCCAGTGGCCGGCGACGAAGGGCTCGTCGGCGGTGGCCACGCCCTCCTGGCCGCCGCCGACGGCGACGTGCGCGTACGCGGGCGCGGCGATGCCGGCCAGCGCCAGGGCCGCGACGGTGGTGACGACGGCCTTGCCCAGCTTGCTCTTCATGGGGGTTCCTCTCTGCGTCGGGTGGTGCGTCTCATACGTCAGCACAGCGGTGCGGCTGGAGCGGCGCTGCACGCGCCCACCGGTGCTCCGATCACCCGATCGCGCCGCAGACGAACGGGTTTCCGGGAGCGGCCGGAGACATGGAACCGCCGGGCCCGCGG
>NZ_JBHUWH010000750.1:0-2406 GCF_042670125.1 Kitasatospora sp. NPDC057198
GGCGGCCGGTGCCGTAGTTGGAGCCGCTCTTCGTGCCGGAGCCCGGCTTCGCCCGGCCGGAGCTCTTGCCGATGAAGCCCGCCGCCATCTGCGAACTCCCGCCGCCGGGGCGCTGCTTGGGGCGGGGGCGGCGCGGGTTGCCGCTCATGTCGACGTCCTTGGGCAGGCCCGCGTCGGCCCGCTTGGCCGGGCGGCGGCGCGCCTCGCCGTCCACCGGCTTGGCCCCGCCGCGCCCGCGGCCGCGCCCGCGCCCGCCGGTGCCCTCGCCGTTCGCCGCCGCCGGCTTCTCCTGGGCGGGGGCGGCCGCCGTCGCCGGCACCGGCAGGGTCACGGCCACGCCGGACGGGGTGCGGGCGCCGGTGATGCGCTTGAGGTCGCCGTCCTCGGGGCGGACCTTGGTGACGGTCGGCCGGATCCCGGCGATGCTCATCAGCCGGTTGACCTCGCGGCGCTGCTCGGGCAGCACCAGGGTGACGACGGTGCCGGACTCGCCGGCCCGGGCGGTGCGGCCGCCGCGGTGCAGGTAGTCCTTGTGGTCGATCGGCGGGTCGACGTTGACGACCAGGTCGAGGCCGTCGATGTGGATGCCGCGGGCGGCCACGTTGGTCGCGATCAGCGCGGTGACCTCGCCCTCGCGGAACTGGTCGAGGACCCGGTTGCGCTGCGGCTGCGACTTGCCGCCGTGCAGCGCGGCGGCCACCACGCCGTTGGCGCGCAGCTGCTTGGCGAGCCGGTCCGCGCCGTGCTTGGTGTGCACGAACATGATCACCCGGCCGTCGCGGGAGGCGATCCGGGCGGTGGTCTCGGCCTTGTCGGCGGGGTCGAGCTGGAGCAGGTGGTGGTCCATGGTGGTGACCGCCCCGGCCGACGGGTCCACCGAGTGGGTGACCGGGTCGGTGAGGAAACGGTTGACCAGCCGGTCCACGTTGCGGTCCAGGGTGGCGGAGAACAGCATCCGCTGCCCGCCCTCGGCGACCTGCTCCAGCAGCTTGACGACCTGCGGCAGGAAGCCCATGTCGGCCATCTGGTCGGCCTCGTCGAGGACGGTGATCGCCACGTCCTCCAGGAACACGTCCCCGCGCTGGATCAGGTCGTCCAGCCGGCCGGGGGTGGCCACCAGCACCTCGGTGCCGCGCCGGACCTGGTTGGACTGCCGGGTGATCGACATGCCGCCGACCACGGTGGTGATCCGCAGGTTCAGCACCCCGGCGTACGGGGCGAGCGCCTCGGTGACCTGCTGGGCCAGCTCGCGGGTGGGCACCAGCACCAGGGCCAGCGGCCGCCTGGCGGAGGCCCGCTTGCCCGCGGTGCGCACCAGCAGCGGCAGGCCGAAGGCCAGGGTCTTGCCGGAGCCGGTGCGGCCCCGGCCGAGCACGTCGCGCCCGGCCAGCGCGTCCGGCAGCGTGGCGGCCTGGATCGGGAACGGCTCGGTGACGCCCTGCGCGCCGAGCTCCTTCAGCAGCCCGGCGGACAGCTCCAGCTCGGCGAAGCTCGCCGCCGGCGGCCGGGACGGGGTGCCCTGCACGGGCGTGAAGTCCTCGGCGACCGCGGGCGCGGCGGAGGCACTGCGGCGCGGACGGCGCGGCTGCTCGGAGCGCGGCGCCCCGGCGGCGCCGGTGCGGGGACGGCCGCCGCGGCCGCGCGGCTTGTCCCCGCGGGGCTGGTCGGCGCGGTTCTGCTCGCCGCGGGGCTGCTCGGCGCGGGAGCGCCCGGTACGGGAGGACTGCTCGGTACGGGGACGGGACTGTTCGGGCATGCGTGTTCCACTTCCTGAGAGGCCGTCAGCCGGTGTGCACGGGCACGACGGGGCTGAGCGTTGAATCGGCCGCCGGAAAGGGAGTGGGGGCCGCCCCGGCCGTCGGGCGGCATGGACGAGGGCCCGTACCCTGTGGAGGTACGGGCCCTCGCCTGCAACATCTAGGAGTCGGCGTGAGCCGGGACTCAGATGGCGCGGATGTTCTCCGCCTGCGGGCCCTTCTGGCCCTGCGTGACGTCGAACTCGACCTTCTGGCCCTCGATCAGCTCACGGAAGCCGGTCGACTGGATGTTCGAGTAGTGAGCGAAGACGTCGGCGCCGCCGCCGTCCTGCTCGATGAAGCCGTAGCCCTTTTCGCTGTTGAACCACTTCACGGTGCCGGTAGCCATAACCGTCTCCACTTTCACTGGGGCATTGGGACGCACACCTCGTGCGCCCCACGTAGCCGCGATCCCCATCCGGAGACTAAACACCGGACAAAACAAATGCGCCTGTCGGTTGGAACCAGCAGGCGCACACACACGTTCATGGGAACCAATACTGCAACTGCTTCGACAATAGCACGTCGGGCCTCGTCAATGGCGGCAATGGTTGCGCTGGTCACACCGTGTTTCGCGGCAGCACGAAGGGGGCATGCGGTCCTCTCGGAC
>NZ_JBHUWH010000751.1:0-2383 GCF_042670125.1 Kitasatospora sp. NPDC057198
TCAAGAGCCCTACCGCCAAGGGTTGGCAAAGCTCTCGGGGGGCCTTGACGGGGAACTGTAAAGAGTCTTGACAGACGCAGTGGTCCAGACCAACCATGAGTCCGCTGTACTTCCCGACCGGGACGCATCGTGGGGGTGTGACCACCGGCCGGGGCGAGTCGTACTGCCCCGCACCACCCCGGCAATCCCTGTACCAGGCCGACCCCTGCCCCGTGCCCGAACACCGGCACGCGGGCCACCCTTCCATGCCTGATGGAGACTCGATGCGCCTTCACCGACCACTCCAAGCGCTGCTCGCCACGGGCGCGATGGCGGCCGCCTCGCTGGGGCTGATCTCCGCCCCCGCGCAGGCCGCCACCCCGCTGCCGCAGCACGTCTTCGCCCCGTACTTCGAGGCGTGGACCGGCGAGAGCCCGGCCACCCTGGCCGCCCAGTCCGGTGCCAAGCACCTCACCATGGCGTTCCTGCAGGCCGCCACCAAGGGCTCCTGCACCGCGCTGTGGAACGGCGACACCTCGATGCCGGTGTCCGGCTCCGTCTTCGGCGCCGACATCAACACCATCCGTGCCAACGGCGGCGACGTGATCCCGTCCTTCGGCGGCTACACCGCGGACAACACGGGCACCGAGATCGCCGACTCCTGCACGGACGTCAACCAGATCGCCGCGCAGTTCGAGAACGTCATCACCACCTACGACGTCTCCCGGATCGACCTGGACATCGAGGACAACTCGCTGACCAACACGGCCGGCATCGACCGCCGCAACAAGGCGATCAAGATCGTCGAGGACTGGGCGGCCGCCAACGGCCGCAGCATCCAGTTCAGCTACACCCTGCCGACCACCACCAGCGGCCTGGCCTCCAGCGGCCTCAAGGTGCTGAAGAACGCGGTCACCAACAACGCGCGGATCGACGTCGTCAACATGATGACGTTCGACTACTACGACAACCAGCCGCACGACATGGCCGCGGACACCCAGACCTCCGCGCAGGGCCTGTACAACCAGTTGGCGAACCTGTACCCGACGAAGACCTCCGCCCAGCTGTGGAACATGATCGGCATCACCGAGATGGTCGGCATCGACGACTTCGGTGCCGCCGAGACCTTCACCGTCGCCAACGCCACCACGGTCTACAACTGGGCCGTCTCCAAGGGCATCAACACGCTGTCCTTCTGGGCGCTGCAGCGTGACAACGGCGGCTGTCCGGGCCAGGGCGGCCACGACGAGTGCTCCGGCATAGCGCAGGGCACCTGGGACTTCAGCCACATCTTCTCCCAGTTCACCAGCTCCTCCGTCCCGGCCAACGACTTCTCGGTGTCGCTGAGCCCGGCCTCCGGCTCGGTCGCGGCCGGCGCGTCCACCTCGGCGACGGTCAACACCGCGGTCACCTCCGGCTCCGCCCAGAGCGTCAACCTGTCGGTGACCGGCGCCCCGGCGGGCGTCACCGCCTCGCTGAGCACCTCGACCGTCACCGCGGGCGGCTCCGCCACCCTGAACGTCTCCACCACCTCGGGCGTCGCCAACGGCAGCTACCCGCTGACCGTGACCGGCACCGGCGCGAGCGGCACCCACTCGGCGACGTACACCCTGACCGTCACCGGCGGCACCACCGCCTCCGACTTCTCGGTCGCGCTCTCCCCCGCCTCGGGCTCCGTCCAGGCCGGTTCCGCCGTCTCCAGCACCGTGAACACCGCGGTCACCTCCGGCACCGCCGCGACCGTCAACCTGACCGTCTCCGGCGCCCCGGCGGGCGTCACCGCCTCGCTGAGCCCCTCCACCGTCACCGCGGGCGGCTCCGCCACCCTGAACGTCTCCACCACCGCCGCGGCGGCCCCGGGCACCTACACCCTGACCGTCACCGGCACCGGCGCGGGCAAGACCCACACCGCCACCTACGCGCTGACCGTCAACGGCACCACCCCGCCCACCGGCCTCGCCAACGGTGACCTGGAGAGCGGCAACCTCGCCCCGTGGACCTGCCAGAGCGGCGGCGCGGTCGTCACCTCCCCGGTGCACGGCGGCTCCAAGGCCCTGAAGGCCGCCCCGAGCGCCAGCAGCACCGGCCAGTGCGAGCAGACCGTCACGCTGGCCCCGAACCACGCGTACACCCTGACCGCCTGGGTCCAGGGCCCGTACTCGTACGTCGGTGTCAGCGGCGGCGCCACCGCGTCCTCCTGGGCGAACGGCTCCTCCTGGACGAAGCTGACCATCCCGTTCACCACCGGCGCCAACGGCACCGTCACGGTCTACCTGCACGGCTGGTACGGCCAGGGCGCGGTCTACGGCGACGACTTCTCCATCGCCTGACGATCGGCCCGACGATCCGCCCGACGGGCCGCAGGACCACGCAACTCCCGCTCCGGGCCCGGACGGTGGCACTC
>NZ_JBHUWH010000752.1:0-2372 GCF_042670125.1 Kitasatospora sp. NPDC057198
CGCCGAATCCGTTCGACGGCACACGACCGGCTCGCCGAAAGGCTCCGGAAGGCCCACGTCCGTTGGCATCGGGCGGGGCGAGCCAGTTACGTTGGGCTCGGGCCGATCACACTGTGCGATCGGTTCCGTCCGTCCCCGGGGAGCCCGAGCGCGGCCACGGCCGCCGTCCGTCCCCCCGCACGGTCGAGCGCGCGCACCGGTGCGGCCGCGTCCACGCGGACCGGGGCCGCACGCCGGCGGGCGCACCGAAGGGCCGCGAGCACTTCGGCCACCGGGACGGCATCTCGCGACCCGGCGCGGCGGGCTCCCAGCGGGAGGCCCCGGAGCACGGGGGCTTCCGCGACGCCCCGGGCGCCGGGCCCCGTCGACACAACCACGAGGAGGCAGCACACCGATGAGCAGCGCTGACGAATGGACGGTCGGCCGTTACCTGGCGACCCGGCTGGAGCAGTTGGGCATCCGCCACGTCTTCGGCGTGCCGGGCGACCTGCTCGGCCCATTCCTGACGATCATGCAGGAGACCACGGCGGTGCGCTGGATCGGCACCCCCACCGAACTGGGGGCCGGCTACGCCGCCGACGCCTACGCCCGGGTGCGGCTCGCCGACGCCGGCGCCGACCAGCCCGAACAGGGCGTCGCCGCCGTGGCGGTGACGTACAGCGTGGGCGCGTTCAACCTGCTCAACGCGGTCGGCGGCGCGTACGTCGAGGACGTCCCGCTGATCGCGATCAACGGGGCGCCGTCCTACGAGCAGTGGCTCAACTTCCAGGCGGTGGGCCTGCTCACCACCCACATGAGCCCGCGCCGGGAGAGCAACCTGGAGGTCTACCGGCAGGTCACGGTGGACGCGCAGGTCCTCTCCAACCCGGGGTTGGCCCCCTCGCAGATCGACAGCGCGATCACCGCCTGCCTGACCGAGCGCAAGCCGGTCTACCTGGAGGTCATGGAGGATCTCTGGCACGCGCCCTGCGACGCCCCGCAGGGCCGCCTCCGGGCGCACGAGCGGCCGTTCACCGAGCGGAACCAGGACATCCTGGACAAGGCCGTCGCGGCGGCGGCGGAGCTGATCACGAGGCTCGGCACGCCGATCGTCTGGGCGGGCGAGGAACTCGTGCACCACCGGCTGGAGGGGGAACTGCTGGAGTTCGTCGAGGCCACCGAGATGCAGTTCTGCACCACGGTCGGCGCCAAGTCCGTAGTGTCCGAGCGGCATCCGCGGTTCGCCGGCGTCTACAACGGCAGGGCGAGCCTGCCGGAGATCCGCAGGACCTTCAAGAACGCGGGCTGCCGGATCGGCCTGGGGACGTGGTCCACCTCCAAGAACCTCAACGGCGAGCAGTCCATCGGCGACGACTGGATCGTGGCGGCACGCGGCGGCGTCAGCGTCGGCGCCCTGTACTTCCCGGACGTCCAACTCGGCCGCTTCGTCCCGGCGTTGCGGACCGCGCTGGCCGGCCGGACGTTCCCCGCCGACCACTTCGCGCTGGCCCGCGAGGCGGGCCTGGACGTCCCGGCCAGCACCGCCGAGTTCCTGGACTCGCTGAGCTCCGCGCACCCGGACGGGACCGAACTGACCTACGACGGCTTCTTCGAGCGCATCAACCACTTCCTCGAGCACCAGGCCACCGGCGGCGACCCGCAGGCCCCCTCGCCCTTCACCGTGGTCTCCGACGCGGCGTTCGCGCTGCTCGGCTCGATGAACCTGCGGATCACCGAACGGGCCGGCTACCTGGCGCAGAACAGCTGGCTGTCCATCGGCTACTCCGTCGGCGCGGCCTCCGGCGTGGCGCTGGGCCGGCAGCAGCCGCCGAAGCGCCCGCTGGTCTTCGTCGGCGACGGCTCCTTCCAGGAGATCTGCCAGGAACTGTCCACCCACGTCCGGCACCACCTGCGGCCGGTGGTCTTCGTCCTCGACAACGAGGGCTTCTACGGCATCGAGCAGATGCTGGTCAGCCCCTGCTACTACAAGGGCAGGCCGTCCGACGGGGCCGACTTCTACAACGTGCTGCACCCGTGGCGCTACGAGAAGCTGGCGGAGGTGTTCGGCTCCGAGAAGGACCCGATGCGCGGCTTCGAAGTCAGCACCCACGCCGAGCTCGACTCCCTCCTCGCCGACCTCGCCGACCCCGACAACGACCTCAACCACGCCCCGGTCCTGGTCCGCGTCCGCCTCAGCCGGCACGACTACCCCAGGGCCCTCCAGTACAAGATCGACGAGAACTGTCCCTGACCGCCCGCCCGGTACCGGGGCCGCCGGACCCGCCGCGCTGCTCCGGGCCCCGTCCCGGGCCCGTCCCGGGCCCGTCAGCGAGGTCGGCGTGGACGGCCCCGCCAGCCAAGGGGGGACCCCCAAGCTCGGCGGCCCCCCCGGA
>NZ_JBHUWH010000753.1:0-2364 GCF_042670125.1 Kitasatospora sp. NPDC057198
CCCGTGCTCGCCGCACCGGCCGCGCCCGCCGTACCCGCTGCCGTGGCCGCCGTGCCCGCCGTGCCCGCCGCCGCGCCGGACGTCCGGCCCGACTGCTTCTTCGACCCGGCGCACGGGCCGGCCGGGGACGAGGTGCTGTGGTCCCCGCAGTGGGGCGCGGCCCGGCCGGTCCGGGCCTGCCTCGCCTGCGCGCAGCGCGTGCGGACCACCCCGCCGCCGTACTACGCCGAACCCGCGGCGGCCGGCTACCCGCCCACCCTGGCGGGCCAGCCCCAGCACGGCCACCCCCAGCAGTACGGCTACGACGGCCACCACCCGCACGAGCACCAGCAGGGCGGCGGCCGCCGCTTCGGCACCGGCGCGATGATCGGCGCGGGCGCGGCGGGCCTGGTCGGCGGCGCCCTGCTGTACGAAGCCCTCGACGACGACACGCCCGACGTGGTGGTCAACAACTACTACGAGGACTGACAGTGCGGATGTGTGGTGGCTTCTCCGCCGGGTCTGACTCACGGACCGACCGACGCCGAACGGACTGTCCTTCAGGGGATTCGTCGGCTCGGACGGGGAGGCCGCCGCACGCGACCGGACGGGCGGAGTGGCAGCCGCTGCCGGCGCTGATGGCGGCGCTCGGCGACCGGCACGGCGCGGGGCGGGAGTTCACCGGCCGATCGGCGGGGCGCCGGTCGCGGCGAGGGACAACTCCCAGAGCCGGGCGGCCTGTTCGGGGTCGACGGCGTACCCCCGGACGCCGCCGTCGTCCACCGGGGTGCCGGGGGCGCTGATCCGGGCCACCTCGCAGTCCTCCAGGTAGCGGCCGCCCAGGCCGTCCAGCAGCGGGGAGACCGCCGCCCACACCCCGGTCGCCGCTCCCTGTTCGGGGCTCTTGAACCCGGCGCCGACGACCTCGCCGCGCTCGTTCACCCACCCCCGCTCGACCTGTTCGCGCAGCGTCATCTCCCGCTGCAGCCCCGTGATGATCCGGCCCGGGTGGAGCGCGAACGCCCGGATTCCGTGCTCCCGCCCGAGGGCGTCCAGGTGCACGGCGAACAGCGCGTTGGCGGTCTTGGCCTGGCCGTACGCGAGCCATTTGTCGTAGCCGGTGCGGAAGTGCGGGTCGTGCCAGCGGACGCCGCTCAGCGCGTGCCCCGCCGAACTGTTGACGACCACCCGCGCCCCGCCGGTGGCGGCGGCCGCCGCGGCCAGTAGCGGGTGAAGTTCGCAGGCCAGCGCGAAGTGCCCGAAGTGGTTGACCGCCAACTGCCCCTCCCAGCCCGGCCCGACCCGCCGCTCCGGGGTCGCCATCACCCCGGCGACGGCCATCAGCAGGTCCAGCCGGTCGCACCGGTCGCGGATCAGCGCGGCCGCCGAGCGGACGCTGCCGAGGTCGGCCAGGTCCATCGGGACGACTTCGGCCCGGCCCGGCCCCGCAGTCCCCGCCGCCGCCCCCGCCCCTTCCGCCCCCGCCCCTTCCGCCGCCGCCAGCGCGGCCCGCGCGGTGTCCGGGCGGCGGGCCGGAACCAGTACCCGGGCCCCGGCCGCCGTCAGGGCGAGGGTGGTGGCCAGGCCCAGCCCCGAGTAGCCGCCGGTCACCACGGCGGTCGTCCCGGAGAGGTCGCGTCCGGCCAGCACCTCCCGGGCGGTACTGGCGGCGGAGAAGGGCGAACCGAGCGGCCGTTGCGCGGCCTCCGCGGTCGTGCCGGTCGTCGTGTCCGTGGGCGTGTCGTTCGTCGCGTCGGTGGTCATGCCGTGGACGCTACGATCTCGACCGAGGTCTAGATCAAGTGCGGGGGCGCGGCATGACCGGCAGCGGGACGGACAGCGGCACCGGCGGCAGCGGCAGCGGTAGCGGCACCAGCGGGATGGACGCTCCGCGGTCGCTGAGCATCGGCGAGGTGGCCGAGCGGACCGGGCTGAGCGTGCACGCCCTGCGCCTCTACGAGCGCGAAGGGCTGCTGGTCGGGCCGGTGCGGCGCAGCGCGGGCGGGCGGCGGCGCTACAGCCCCGTCGACGTCGAGTGGCTGCTGATCTGCGTGCGGCTGCGCGAGTCCGACATGCCGCTCGCGGACCTCAGGCGGTTCGCCGAACTGGTCCGCCGGGGCCCCGGGAACGAGGCCGAACGCCTGCGCCTGCTCGACGCCCACCGGCAGCGGGTGGACGCCCGGATCCGGGCGCTCGAGGAGTGCCGGTCGGTGATCGACCGGAAGGTCGGCGTCTACGCCGAGCACCTCGCCCGCGGCGAGGCCGTGGGCCTGTGGGACCCGACGGCCTGAGAAAGTGTGGGGTAATTGGCCTGCTACTGATTGTTGAGGTCGTCGGCGAGGCGGCGGGCTGCTTCGGTCTCGATAGGGCCGTGTGGCTCGATCT
>NZ_JBHUWH010000754.1:0-2357 GCF_042670125.1 Kitasatospora sp. NPDC057198
CCTCGGGCGCGCCGGGCCTGCAGGGCGGTCCGGGTGCCCAGGGCGGGCCGGGCGGCGGGCTGCCGCCGCGGCGCCCGCAGCAGCAGGGCCAGCCGGGCCAGCAGGGCCAGCCCGGCCGGCCGCCGCAGGGCGGTCCGCAGGGGCCGCGCCGTCCGCAGGGCCCGCAGGGCGGTCCGCAGCAGGGCCGGCAGGCTCCGCAGGGCGGCCCGCAGGGTCCGCAGCAGGGCCAGCAGCGTCCGGGCGGTGAGCCCACCCAGCACGGGCGGGCCGAGCAGCCGCAGCGTCGTCCGCTGCCGCCGCAGCCGCAGCCGGCCGAGCAGTCCGGTGCGTTCGCCCGGCCCCGGTTCGAGGCGTCCGACATCGACCCGCGCGACCCGCTGGGCCTCGGCCTGGTGGAGCCGGTGCTGCCGGACCCGGTGGGCCAGGGCGTGCCGCCGCTGCCGCCGCAGGCCCAGCAGCCGCAGGTCCAGCAGCCGCAGCAGCCGCAGTTCGCGGAGCGTCCGCAGCCGATGGCGCTGCCGACGGCCGGTGAGCGCCCGTCCGGGCCGGCCGGTCCGGCGCAGGGCCGCGAGCAGCTCCGTCCGCGTGCCTACCAGCCGCAGCGCCCCGGCACCTCCGCGCCGGGCTTCACCCAGCAGCCGGCTCCCCAGCCGGCCCCGCAGGCGTCGGCCCCGCAGGGCCAGGGCCTGCCGCAGCGCCCGGCGCAGGGCGGTGCCCCGCAGGGCGCCCCGCAGCGTCCGGCCGCGCCGCAGCGTCCGGCCGGTCCGCAGGGCCAGCCGGGTCAGTCGGGTCCGCAGGGCCAGCCGGGTCAGGGCCGGCCGCAGGCGGCGCCGTTCGGCGGCGCTCCGGCGGTGGACCCGCAGGGCGACCCGGACGCGCCGTGGCGCCCGTCGGCGAACGACGAGCGCTGGCGGCGGGCCGAGCAGATGCGCGAGCCGCAGACCAACGGCCTGACCACCTCGGGGCTGCCTCGCCGCACCCCGCAGGCCAACCTGGTCTCCGGCAGTGCCGAGGCCAGTCCGCTGACCGGTCCCCAGGTCTCGCGCAGCCCGGAGGAGGTGCGCGGCCGGTTGACCAACCTGCGCCGCGGCATCCAGCAGGGCCGCCAGGCGGGGACGCAGCAGCAGGGCTTCGGCGGCCCCGCGCCGCAGCAGCGGCCGGGCTTCGACTTCGGCGGGGCGTCCGAGGGCTACCGGGGAGCCCGGGGCGGGCGGTCCGACGTCGATGGCAACAACGGCTTCGGCCCCGAGCACCAGGAGCGTTGAGTTGATCCAGATGAGCCAGGCCGCACAGAACCTGAACTGGCTGATCACCAATTTCGTGGACAACACCCCCGGGGTGTCCCACACCGTGGTGGTCTCCGCCGACGGTCTGCTGCTGTGCATGTCCGAGGGCTTCCCCCGGGACCGTGCCGACCAGCTGGCCGCCGTCGCCTCCGGACTGACCTCGCTGACCTCGGGTGCGAGCCGCATCTTCGAGGGCGGTGAGGTCAACCAGACCGTGGTCGAGATGGAACGGGGCTTCCTGTTCCTGATGGCGATCAGCGACGGCTCCGCGCTCGCGGTGCTCGCCTCGCCGGACTCCGACATCGGCCTGATCGGCTACGAGATGGCCCTGCTGGTCGACCGGGCCGGCGCGGTGCTCACGCCGGCCCTGCGGGCCGAACTCCAGGGCAGTCTCCTGCACTGACGGTCGGGTCCGCCCGATCCCCGACTCCTTAGCACCACCCTCACCGTGCCGGACCCCACCCGACCCCCGGGTCCGGCACCCCACCCCAGGTCTTCGCCGTACGGTGGCTGACAGCCCGTCAGTCAGCGGCCCAGTGGGCTCCGGCCGCGAACGACTGCAGCACAAGGAGGACGCATGACCCCGCCCCCGACACCCGCCGGTGCGTACGGCAACGGGTACGGAAACGGCTACGGCGGCCAGCAGGCCGGCGGGTACGGCGGCCAGCAGTCGGACGGCTACGAGCAGCAGCCGCTGGTCCGCCCGTACGCCATGACCGGCGGACGCACCCGGCCCCGCTACCAGTTGGCCATCGAGGCGCTGATCTCGACCACCGGCACCGCCGCTCCGGGCGGGCTGCTCCCCGAGCACGCCCGCATCGTGTCGCTGTGCCGCGAGGTCAAGTCGGTCGCCGAGATCTCCGCGCTGGCGGGCGTCCCGCTCGGGGTCGCCCGCATCCTCGTCGCAGACCTGGCCGAGGCCGGCCTGGTCGCCATCCACCAGCCCGCCGCCGCGGGCGAGTCGGGCGGTACGCCTGACGTCACGCTGCTCGAAAGGGTCCTCAGTGGACTTCGCAAGCTCTAACGCGGCCGCCCCCAGCCGCGCCACCACCTCCGCCAAGATCGTCGTCG
>NZ_JBHUWH010000755.1:0-2333 GCF_042670125.1 Kitasatospora sp. NPDC057198
GCCCGGACGTGGACGGGCCCGGAGTGCCGCCGCCCGTGCGCGGTACGGCACTCCGGGCCCGGGCCGGTGGGGCGGCTACAGCGTCCCGAGGGTGACCTCGGCGGTCTTGCCCTGCCCGTCCCGCTGGTAGCCGACGGTGGCCTTGGCGCCGGGGCTGAGCGAGGCCAGCGCGGTGGTCAGCGCGGCGGGGCCGTTGATCGCGGTGTCGTTGACCTTGGTGATCACGTCGCCCGGCTGGATCCCGGCGGCGGCGGCCGGCCCGTTGTCGACCACCGAGACCACCGCGGCGCCGGCCGGCTGGAAGTTCGTGTCGAAGTAGGGGCGGACGGTCACCCCGAGCGCGGCCCGGCCGGAGTTGGTGACCTTGCCGTCCTTGATCAGCTGGTTGGCGATGCTGGTCACGGTGGCCGCCGGGATGGCGAAGCCGATGCCGGGCGCGGCCGAGCCGTTCAGCTCGGGGTCGACGGCGGTCAGCGTGTTGATCCCGATCACCTGGCTGGAGAGGTTGACCAGCGCGCCGCCGCTGTTGCCGGGGTTGATCGCGGCCGAGGTCTGCACCATGTTGCCGATGGTGGCGCCGGGCGAGCCGGCCGACTGCGGCTCGCTGACCGTCCGCCCGACCGCCGAGACGATGCCCTGGGTGACACTGCTGGAGAGGCCGAGCGGGCTGCCCATCGCCAGCGTGATCTGCCCGACCGACACCTTGGCGCTGTCCGCGAAGGCAGCGGGCTTGAGGCCGCCGGGCGTGCTGCCGAGCCTGATCACCGCGAGGTCGGACTCCGGGTAGCTGCCGACCAGGGTGGCGTCCAGCGGCTTGGTGCTGTTGGCCAGCGTCACGGTGAAGGTGGTGGCGCTGCCGACCACGTGCGCGTTGGTGACGATGTCGCCCTTGTCGTCGAAGACGATCCCGGAGCCGAGGCTGTCCCCCGCGGTGATCTGCACCACCGAGGGCAGCACCTGGGAGATCACCTGCTGGTAGTCCTGCTCCAGCTGGTTGCTGCTGGACGGGGCGGGCGCGGACGAGGAGCTGCTGGCCGCCGCGGTGGAGCTGGAGCCGGAACCGGAGCTGGAGCAGCCGCTCACCAGCAGCGCCGCCGCGGCGAGCACCGCCGCGGGCCCCGCCCACAGCTTGGGGCCGGTGGGCCGGGGGCCGGCCGGGATCGGGCGGGTCGGTTCCTTCTTCGGGCGCACGGCGGCCACCTCCGGTCGCTGGACAGAACTTTGCCACTATTTCACCGAAATGTCCGAATGCCCGTGCGGACACACCCGGGGCCCCGCCGAAAGGCGCCGTCGTAGGATCGTCGCCATGACCTGGTTGATCACGGGAGGGGCCGGTTACATCGGCGGCCACGTCGTCCGGGAGCTGGCCGCGGCCGGCGTCCCCGTCGTCGTGCTGGACGACCTGAGCAGCGGCTCGGCCGCCCACCTGCCGCCCGGCGTCCCGCTGGTGACCGGCTCCACGCTGGACCGCCCGCTGCTGGAGCGCACCCTGGCCGGGCACGGCGTCACCGGCGTGCTGCACCTGGCCGCCCGCAAGCAGGTCGGCGAGTCGGTCGAACGGCCGCTGTTCTACTACCACGAGAACGTGGAGGGCCTGCGCACCGTGCTGGCCGCCGCGGTCGACGCGGGCGTGGGCCGGGTGGTGCTGTCCTCCTCCGCCGCCGTCTACGGCATGCCGGACGTCGACCTGGTCGACGAGTCCACCCCCTGCCTGCCGATGAACCCGTACGGCGAGACCAAGCTGGCCGGCGAGTGGCTGCTGAACGCCTGCGCCGCCGCGCACGGCCTCTCCGCGGTCTCCCTGCGCTACTTCAACGTGGCGGGCGCCGCCGCCCCCGAGCTGTCCGACCCGGGCGCGGCCAACCTGGTCCCGCTGGTCCTCCGACGGCTGACGGCCGGGCTGCCGCCGCTGGTCTTCGGCGACGACTACCCGACCCCGGACGGCACCTGCGTCCGCGACTACATCCACGTCTCGGACGTCGCCTCCGCGCACGTGGCCGCCGTCCGCCGGCTGGAGGCGGCCGGGCCCGGCGAGCAGGTCCGACTGACCCTCAACATCGGCACCGGGCGGGGCGCCTCGGTGCTGGAGGTGATCGACGAGATCACCGCGGTCACCGGCATCCGGATCGCCCCCGAGACGGCCCCCCGCCGCCCCGGCGACCCGGCCCGGGTGGTGGCCTCCGCCGAACTGATCCGCCGCGAGCTGGGCTGGAGCGCCCGGCACGACCTCCGCTCGATGGTCGTCTCGGCCTGGGCCGGCTGGCGGCACCGCCACCCGTAGCCCGCGCGGCGGTGCGGCCCCGGACGGCGCGCCGTCCGGGGCCGTACCGTTC
>NZ_JBHUWH010000756.1:0-2323 GCF_042670125.1 Kitasatospora sp. NPDC057198
CGTACGCCTCGGCCGCGGGCATCGGCGGCAGCGGGGCGGGCTCGGCGCTGCCGGCCCCGGCCCCGGCTCCGGCCGCTGCGGGCTCGGGGGTTGCGGGCTCGGCCGCGGCGGGCTCGGCGGCCACCGCGGGGGCGGCGAAGGGCACCAGACCGCCCAGGACGACTATCCCGGTCAGCGCGGCCCCCGGTGCCAGCGCGGCGCACCTGCCCGTCCAGCCGGCCGTTCGCACCGTTCTCGCCGTTCGCACCGTTCTCGCCGTTCGCGGGCGTGCGGAACCAACCACGGATGTGCTCCTCACTCGTCGACGCCCCCCGTACCCGAGCCGTCCGAGCGGGCACCGAGCCCGCGGACGGCCCCCCGGCCCATCCTCCGCGACCTTCGGATCGCAGGCGAACGGTCGGTCGCCGCGGGTGCGCCATTCGATGGGACGTCACCCGGTGGGACGTCAGAGCGCGCCCAGCGGTGGCGGATCAGGCCCGACGCCGGGCCCGGTGCGGCGGAGACCACCGCTCGACCGCCGCCCGCGCCCTTCGGCGGACACCGCGTACGGGTCGGGCCCGCGGCCCGCCGCGCGCGCCAGGTCCTCCAGGCGGTCGCGCAGCAGCCGGCCGTCCGCCGGCTCGGACCCGACGGGCGGCCGGTTCCTGCGCCAACTTCCCACCGCCGGAGCCGAGTTCCGCGCCGGTCCGGTCGGCGTCGGACCCGGTCGGCCCACGGCTCGGCCGCTCCCCCACCGTCCGACGGCACCGCGGCCCTTCCCCGGGGGCGCCACGGAGCCCTCCGGTCCTGCCGGGCCGCCGTCCTCACCCCTGCGCGCGGCGCCGCCGGTACTCCGCCAACCACTCGCCCACCTGCTCCTCGTCGTGCAGGTACGGGTACGGCTCGCCGGGGCCGTGCCGCAGGTCGATGCCGTAGAGCAGGTTCAGCGCCCACAGGGAGGTCTCGTCCCAGCGCCGCTCGTCGTCCAGCAGCATCCGCCCGGCCCAGCGGTCCACGGCGTCCCGGTCGGCCCGGCCGGCCGCCACCTCGGCGAGCCGCCACTCGATCCCGTCGCTGCCGCCGCTGCTGTCACTGCCGCCGGGTCCGTCGCTGCCGTCGATTCCGTCGTACGTCACGCCCGCGCCTCCTCCTCCGCCGCCTCCTGGGCGGCCATCACCTCGTCGCCGTGCGCGAAGGCCCAGGCGCCGAAGGCGTCGATCAAGGGCAGCAAGGTCCTTCCCAGGGCGGTGAGTTCGTAGGCCACGCCGGTGCTGCCGGGGCGCGGCGGGTGGCGTTCGACCAGGCCGTTGTACTGGAGGCGGCGCAGCGTCTCGGTGAGCACCTTGGAGCTGATGCCGCCGATCCGGGTGCGCAGTTCGGCGGGGCGGCACGGGCCGTCGCGCAGGGCCCAGAGCAGCACGGCGTTCCAGGTCTGGGAGAGCAGGTCGAAGGCGAGGCGGGCCCGGCAGTCGGCGAGCAGGCGGTCGGAAGTCACGTACCGAATGGTGCCCGACCGGCTCCCTAGGCTCGTACCGGAATCCGAAATCCCCTGGAGAGGACGGCTGTCGATGAGGATCGGCATTCTCGGTACGGGCAACATGGCGGACGCGCTGGGCACCCACTGGGCGCGGGCCGGGCACCGGCTCACCGTCGGCGGGCGCGACCTGGCGAAGGCCCGGCGGCTGGCCGACCGGATCGGGCACGGGACGCAGGCCGGCGATCTGCACGCGGCCGTGGCGGCGGCCGAAGTGGTGCTGGTGGCCCTGCCGTTCGGCGCCGGCGCGGAGGTGGTCCGGACGCTCGCCGCACCGCTCGCGGGGCGGACGGTGGTGGACTGCGCCAACCCCGTCGGCCCCGGCTTCCGCCTGCTGACCGGCCACGGGCCTTCCGCCGCCGAGCAGTTGGCGTCCGCGGCGCCGGGCGCCCACGTGGTGAAGGCGTTCAACCTGTGCCACGAGGACGTCTGGCGGATGCGCCCGCCGGTCTTCGACGGCCGCCCGCTGGCCGTCCCGCTGTGCGGCGACGACACCACCGCGCTGGCCCGGGTGTCCGAGCTGGTCGGCGACGCGGGCTGCACCCCGCTGCCCGCCGGCGGCCTCGACCGCGCGGGCCTGCTGGAGGCCACCGCCGCCCTGTTCATCGGCCTGTGGGTCGGCGCGGGCGCGGACGTCCAGGCCATCGCGCCCCCGCTGGCGTACGCGACCGGCCCGAGCGGGAGTTGACGGTCCGTCAGTTCTTCCGTGCGTCGTCGGACGGCGGCCGGAGGAGGTCCAGGAGCGCCTGCGCACGCTCGTCGTCCGGGACGAGTTCCCGGACGACCCGCCGGGCCTCCCCGGCCCGGCCG
>NZ_JBHUWH010000757.1:0-2317 GCF_042670125.1 Kitasatospora sp. NPDC057198
GGACGGGGGCGGCCGCGCGTCGTGCGCGGGGCGGCTCAGCCCTCGGCGGACTCCGCCTTCTTGCGGTCCTGGGCGGCGCCCTCCTCGATCACGGCCTCGGCGACCGCGGCCATCGTCATCCGGCGGTCCATCGAGGTCTTCTGGATCCAGCGGAACGCGGCGGGCTCGTTCAGGCCGAACTTGGTCTGCAGCACGCTCTTGGCGCGGTCGACCAGCTTGCGGGTCTCCAGGCGCTGCGAGAGGTCCGCGATCTCCTGCTCCAGGGTGCGCATCTCGGTGTAGCGGGAGACCGCCATCTCGATCGCCGGCACCAGGTCGCTCTTGCTGAACGGCTTGACGATGTAGGCCATCGCGCCCGCGTCCCGGGCCCGGTCGACCAGCTCGCGCTGGGAGAACGCGGTGAGCATCAGCACCGGGGCGAGGTGCTGCTCGTGGATCCGCTCGGCGGCCGAGAGGCCGTCCAGGACGGGCATCTTCACGTCCAGGATGGCCAGGTCGGGCTTGAGCTCCTCGACCAGTTTGACCGCCGTCTCGCCGTCCCCGGCCTCACCGACGACGGTGTAGCCCTCCTCCTCCAGCATCTCCTTGAGGTCGAGGCGGATCAGTGCCTCGTCCTCGGCGATGACGATCCGGGTGATCTGGGGCGGTTCGGTGTCAAGCGGCTGTGGCTGCTCGTCGGGGGTGCTCACGGGGCTCCTCGGTCCGGCGGGGTGCTGCATGCATGAGCCTACCCAGCTGCAACCGGGAGCGCGCACAGGGTATCCTTCTCCCACCCGCCCTCGCCGGGTTGGTGGAACGGCATACACGGATGTCTCAAACACATCTGCCCGAGAGGGCTTGCGGGTTCGAATCCCGCACCCGGCACTCACGATTGCTCCTCGGCCCAAGGTCAAGATCGCCAATAGCTCGCCTCTTGGGGTGAAGCCCGGCGGGCCGGCCCCTCGCGGGTCCACTGCCGGCGAAGCCGTTGCGGTGGTTGAGCCACCGATCCGGAGCCAGGCGATCCCCCTGCCGCGACCGGGAGTCTCGGACGCCGGCGTCGCCCGGAGGCTGTGTGTGCCGAGCGGCACGGTCGCGTGCTGGAAACACCGCGACCTCGCCGGACGGGGCGTGCTTCCCGGCCGGAAACGGTCGACCTGCCCCCGCTGCTTCGGCGATCCGGGCCGTGGTCTTCACCGGCTCGACCGGGTACTTGCCGAGCAAGGTCCCGCCGCTCCGGAGCCGTCGTGCTGCCCGGCGTCCTCACCCCGCCACCAGCGTGAGCACCGCCGGGTCGTCCGGCCGCTGCCCGTCCACCGCCTCCAGGGTGTACGTCCCGGCGGTGCCGTCCCCGTAGAAGTCGAACCAGGCCGCCAGGCTGACCCGGCCGGTCGGGTCGGGGTAGGGCCTGGCGTCGACCGGGACGGCGGGGGCGAGCCGCCGCCCGTCCGGGAGGGTCAGGTGCAGCAGCAGGCCGTCGGCGGTGGTGCCGGCCGGGGCCTCGAACAGCACCTCGAGGGCGTGCCGGCCCGGCTTCGGGGCGCTCAGCACCCGCGGGACGGCCGGGACGGTGCCGAGCAGGACGGCGGGGGCGGTGCCCGTCCCGCCGCTGCAGTCCTCGCGCAGCCGGGCGGAGGCCAGGGCGAGCCGGTAGCGGCCGGTGCGCACGGTGTCCGCGGAGGGGCGCAGCGGGGTCGGGGCCAGGTCGACCCGTTCCTGTCCGGCCCGGTCGCCGACCGGGATCACCGCGCGGGCCGCGCCGGGGGCGGTGAGGACCAGCGCGAGGCGGTCGGGGTCGAGTTCCCGTCCGGCGGTGCCGACGTCCTGCACGGTGGCGGTCAGCGAGGCGCGGCCGTAGGGCGGCGGCGTCATCTCCAGCGGACCGCTGACGGTGACCCCGTCGGACTCCAGGGTGGCCCTGGGCAGGGCGGCGGCGACCGGCACCGGGGACTCGACGGCGACGCCCAGGACGAGTTCGACCGAGGAGCGGCCGTCCGGCTGCGCGGTGGCGGTCAGCGCGGTGAGCCGGTAGGAGTCGCCGCCCCACCAGGCGGTCCGGTCCAGGGTGACCGTCCGCGGGGCCGGTACCGCGGGGCTGCTCGACCGCACCGCCCGCAGGGTGTCCGCGCCGTAGGGCGTGCAGCCCGCGGTGAGGACGACCGCGGTCCAGACCACTGCGATGCGGCGGCGTATCAACCTGCGCCTTCCCCCTGCTCCCGGTGCCGACCCGACCCCCGGGCCCCCACCCAGGGCATGCTACCGACAGGCTGTCGGACTCCGCCGCGGGGTGCCTGACGGAGCGTCAAGCGGCGCGCGGCCCGCCCCCTCCCGGCCGGGC
>NZ_JBHUWH010000758.1:0-2314 GCF_042670125.1 Kitasatospora sp. NPDC057198
GGCCCGGAGGGCGGAACCCTCCGGGCCTTCCTTAAAACGATGTTGACGGAAGCTCAGCTGATGCTGAAGTCATCGGCCTGGTAGGCACCCTGTCCGTACCAACCATGCACCCAGACGGTCACCGAGGTGACCGAGGCGCCGGTGGTGAACTTGGTGGAGAGCTTCGTCCACGCGCTCCCGCCGGGGGTCCAGGTCGAACTGTCCGCGCCGGAGCCGGTGACTCCCAGGTAGGCGTAGTTGCCCTTGACCCAGGCGGACAGCGTGTAGGTGGTGTTCGGTTTGACCGTGACCACCTGCTGGCACTGCGCGGTGTCCCCGGCGCTGACGTTGCCCTGCAGGGCGTACGAGCCGGTGTGGCCGCCGCTGACCGCCGATCCGCCGCTGCCCGCGCAGGTCCACGGGCTGAGCGCGCCGGACTCCAGGCCCGGGTTGGCGACGATGCCGCCGGGCGAGGTGGGCGAGGAGGACGGGCTGGTGGACGGCGAGGTCGAGGGGCTCGTGGACGGCGAGGTCGAGGGGCTGGTCGACGGCGAGGGGGAGGAGGACTTCGTCGGCGAGGCGCTGGCGCTCGGCGAGCCGGTCGGCGGGGCCGGGCAGGAGGCGGCCGAGCCGTTGGTGGCCGTCATCAGCGGGTTGAGCAGCGCCGCGTTCGGGTCGTCGTAGAGCGAGAACACGAACGATCCGCCGAGTCCGTTGCAGTGCGCGTAGTCCATCTTGGCCTGGATGGACCTGGCGTTCTCGCCTGACCAGAAGTTGTTGCCGTCGTAGAAGTACGCGGCCTGCGAGGCGGGGTCCCAGTAGGTGTAGCTGGGGTTGTCCACCGTCCCGAGCAGTTCCTTGTACATCCGCACGCCGTTGACGTTGCCGGAGTTCGGCGCGCCCTGGGCCGGCCCGCTGGCGGGTTGGAACAGCCCGTGGTCGGCCCCCGCCGCCACGCCCGTCCAGCCGCGGTAGTACAGCGGGACGCCCATGTTCAGCTTGTTCGCCGGGAACCCGCCGGGGATGCCGTACGAGGCGTCGCCGACCGTGTACGCCTTGACCGCCTCGTCGATCGAGTACTTGGCGTTGCCCGGCGGCACGTTGCTCATCGGGTCGTTCGGGTTCTGGTAGACCGGCGTCTGGTGGTTGGTCGGCCCCTGGGCCTCCCAGCCGCCGTGCATGTCGTACGTCATCGGGTCCGCGAAGGTCAGGTACTGCCCGATCTTGTCGGTCTCGATGTACTGGATCTTGTCCTGGCCGGCCGGCAGGGCCGCGCTCAGCGCGTAGGTCTTGCCGTCGGCGCTGCCCTGGGTGTTGAGCTGGTTGCGGAACTCGGCCAGCAGGGCGGTGAAGTTCTGCTTGTCGTTGGGCGAGGCGTGGTTGCCGAGGTGGCCGCCGCCGCCCGGGTACTCCCAGTCGATGTCGAAGCCGTCGAAGATGCCCTTGCCGGTGCCGGGGCCGCCGTAGCCGCCCTGCGCGGGCAGGTTGCCCTTGATGAACATGTCGACGCAGGAGGAGACGAACTTCTTCCGCGCGGCGTCGGTGGCGGCCACGTCGGAGAAGTACTTGGAGTACGTCCAACCGCCGATCGACATCAGGACCTTGAGCTTCGGGTACTTCGCCTTCAGCTCCTGGAGCTGGTGGAAGTTGCCCGCCAGCGGCTGGTCCCAGGTGTCGGTGGTGTTGTCGACGCTGTTGCCGTTGGCGAAGGTCTTGGCGTAGTCGGCGTAGTAGTCGCCCGCGCCGTCGCCGGCGTTCGGGTTGTTCTCGTCCTGCGAGGCCGCCGAGTTCGGCTCGAAGCAGGTGAGGTTGTTCGGGTCGATGTTGGCGAAGTCGTACAGCAGGTAGTCGAGCTTCCCGGCCATGCCGTTGGTGTCGACGTTCTTGAGGTAGAAGGCGTTCGAGTAGATCGACCACTGGTCGAAGTACGCGACCTTCATGCCGCCGCTGGTGGCGGGGGCCCCGGTCGTGTTGCCCGGCCCGGCGGTCGCGCTGGGGGCGCCCAGCAGCGACACCGCCCCGGCGAGCAGCGTGGCGGCCACGGACGTGACCGCCCAGGCCCTGCGGTTGTTGCGATGCATGCGGATGTGCCTCTCTCCTGTCACGTGGGGATGCAGGAACGCCGTCCGACACCCGGTCGGGGAGAGCGGCAGACGGAGCCAGAACGTGATCAATTCCCGTTACTGGCAAAGGACTTGCAGCGCATCAGGACGGGCGGTGGGGGCCGCCCGTCATGGGCATGACTCAGGTTGGACTAGACCACATGGCGTGTCAATCGGCCGGAAACCCAAGGAATGGCAAAGGGAACGACGAAGGCCCGGAGGCTGGTGCCTCC
>NZ_JBHUWH010000759.1:0-2304 GCF_042670125.1 Kitasatospora sp. NPDC057198
CCGGGACCGTACTCCCCCGCCCGGGCGCGCCCCGCACACCCTGGGCGGGCGGCCGACGCCCCGCCAGCGCCTGCTGCGGCAGCGGCTGGTGGTGTTCGTGACGGTGACCCTGGGCGTGGCGCTGGCCATCGCCGTCGCGCAGGGCTGCCAGAACCGCGACGCGCAGGGCCTGGGCCCGCAGCCCGCCGGGGTGGCGACCGCCCCGGTCGACCCGGCCGCCGGGACGACGCTGTCGGTGGACGGCGCGAACGCCGCCGGGCACGGCGACACCGGGCTGGCCCCGTCCTTCGGCGCCCCGCCGCAGGTCGACTGGCCCAACCTGAGCTACCCCGACCCGTCCGGCGGCCCGGCGATCCGGCTGCACGACGGGCACTCCACCGAGAACGGGCCGCCGGTCTCGCTCGCCGCGGTGCTGCCCGCCCGCTACCGGGACGCGCAGGCCACGCTGGTGGTGCTGCGCCGCCTGGAGGGCGCGGTGCCGGTCGACCTGGTCCAGCTGTACGGCTTCACCGGCGGCTCCCCCGTGCTGCTCGCGGACCGGGCCTCGGCCGCGAACCCGGAGGCGGGCGCGGTGTGGCGGGTGGAGAACGGCGCGCTGATCCGCGAGGAGCGGATCGACCGGACGGGCGCGGTCTCCTCCACCCGGTACACCGTCCGGGCGGACGGCGGCCTGGAGGAGTCCTGGCCGGGGTCGGGCGTCTCGGGCTCGGCGGACTGACCTCTCCCCGGCCCGGGTTCACAGCCCGGCGGCGTCCAGGCGGGCGCGGATCTCGTCGACCGGGAGGGCCGGGTTGGCGGCGGCGGCACGGTTGACGTACGGGGACGGATCGTCGAGCAGGGCCCGCAGGGTGGTCGGAGCGTGGGCGGGGTGGCTCGCGGCGAGGCGACGGACTTCCTCCTCGGGGTCGGCGGCGAGGCGTTCCAGCAGGTGGGCGGGCAGCTCGGGGTCGCGCAGGGCGAGCAGCCGCATTCGGGGGACGGGGTCGGTGGCCAGGCGGCGGAGGGTCTCGGCGGGCAGCGGCAACACGTCGGCGGGGCGCCAGGGCATCGGCTTGAACGGGCGGTACTCGCGGTCGAGGCGTTCGGCGGTGGCCGGGTCGATCGGGTCGGGGCTCCTGCGGGCGGCGGCGAGCGCGACCTCGTTGTCGGGGTCGGCGAGCAGGCGGGCGCGGGCCTCGGCGGGGAGGTCGGGCGAGACGGCGGCGGACCGGCGGAAGGCGGGGTGGGGCGAGTCGAGGTGCGGCAGCGGGTCGGCGGTGACCCAGGGCAGGTGGAGCAGCCGGAGTTCCATCTCGACCCCGAAGTGGTCCAACTCCAGCTCGACGGCGGTGTCGACGTCCACGTCATCGCCGGGCGGTTCGAACGGGCCGGTGACCGAGTCGTACAGGGCGGCCCGTTCGGCCTCGGGGGTGTCGGGGCGGGCCAGGACGGCGAGGCGGACGAGCGCGCGGGGGTCGGCGGCGAGGCGGGTGCGGAGGTGGGCGGGCAGGCCGGGGTGGGCGGCGAGGGCGCGGCGGACGTCCGGGTCGGGGTCGGCGGCGAGGCGTTCGAGGTCGGTGGTGGCCGGGTCGCAGTGCGCGACGGCGCCGGGACGGGTGAGCGGGTCGGCGAGCAGGGCGGGGACGAGGTCGGCGGGCGGGGCGGGGTACGGCCGGCCGCGGAAGTAGGTGGCGCAGGCGGCGGCGCGGACGCTGCCCTCGGGGTCGGTGAGCAGGGCGCGGCGGACGGGTTCGGGGGCGGCGGTCCAGTACTGGGCGAGGGTGGCGCGGACCTCCGGGGCGGGGTCGTGGGCGAGGCGGGCGCGCAGGTCGGCGGGGGTGCGGTCGGACTCGGCGAGTTGCTTGCGCACCTCGGGGGCCGGGTCGGCGGCGAACCGTTCGAACAGCTCGCGGTCCTCGTTGGAATCGGTGGCGGAGACGACCAGGGCGGCCCGGACGTCCGGGTCGGGGTGGGCGGCGAGGCGGCGGCGCACCGGCTTCGGCAGGTGGCGGTTGAGGGCGACGGAGTGCGCGTCGTGGGCGATCAGGGCGTCGAGCTGGGGTTCGGTGAGGCCGGGGCGGCGGGGTAGCACGAGGAGGTTGTGCGGGGCGGCGATCAGGCGGTCGACCAGGTCGGCGGGCAGGGCCGGGTTCTCGGCCAGGCCGTCCAGGAAGTCGTACGGGAGGTCGGGCATGCGGACGGGGCTCCTTCAGCCGGTGAGGCGGGTGCGGGCGGCGGGCCGGTCGGTGGCGGTCATCGTGTAGTGGAGCAGGCCGTGCGGCGGGGCGCCGGGGTCGGCGGGGCGGGCGCCCAGGCGGGTGACGG
>NZ_JBHUWH010000760.1:0-2283 GCF_042670125.1 Kitasatospora sp. NPDC057198
GTCCTTCCTGTTTCCGGTCCTTCCGGTTCCGGCCCCTCCTCCTTCCGGGCGCCCGCCCGGGGCTCCCCGTTCCTTTCCAGTGCCACCACCTCTCAGGAGAACGATCACCGTGCAGCTCGTCGTCGGCAGGATCGGCCGCGCCCACGGAATCCGGGGGGACGTCAGCGTGGAAGTCCGCACCGACGAGCCGGAACTGCGGCTCGGGCCCGGCGCGGTCCTCCTCACCGACCCCGCCGCCATCGGACCGCTGACCGTCGAGACCGGCCGGGTGCACAGCGGGCGCCTGCTGCTGCGCTTCGCCGGCGTCAAGGACCGCACCGCCGCCGAGGCCCTGCGCGGCACCATGCTGATCGCCGAGGTCGACCCGGACGAGACCCCCGAGGACCCGGACGAGTACTACGACCACCAACTCATCGGCCTGGACGTGGTGCTGGCCGACGGCACCCCGGTCGGCGAACTCACCGAGGTGCTCCACCTCCCGTACCAGGACCTGCTCACCGTCCAGCGGCCCGACGGCACCGAGGTGCTGATCCCGTTCGTCGAGCAGATCGTCCCCACCATCGACCTGGACGAGCAGCGCGTCGTCATCGCCCCGCCGCCCGGCCTGATCGACTCCGCGGACGCGGTCGTCGCGCCCAGCCGTGAGGACGCGGGCGCGGAAGCTGCTGCGGAGACCGGTGTTGAGACCGGCCCGGGAGACGGTGCGGAAGCCGGTCCGGGGGCCGGTTCGGGCGCGGGCGGCGGCTCCGGGTCGGGCACCGGTTCGGACCAGAACGGCGGCGGCGCGTGAGCGACATGCGGATCGACGTCGTCACGATCTTCCCCGAGTACCTGGAGCCGCTGAACGTCTCCCTGGTCGGCAAGGCGCGGGCCCGCGGCCAGCTGGACGTGCACCTGCACGACCTGCGGTCGTGGACCACCGACATCCACCGCACCGTGGACGACACGCCCTACGGCGGCGGCCCCGGCATGGTGATGAAGCCCGAGCCGTGGGGCGCCGCGCTGGACGCCGTCCTGGCCGCCGGGCCCGAGGGCGAGGTGCCGACCCTGGTGGTGCCCACCCCCAGCGGACGCCCCTTCACCCAGGAGCTCGCCCAGGACCTCGCCGCCCGCCCGTGGCTGGCCTTCGCGCCCGCCCGCTACGAGGGCATCGACCGGCGGGTCATCGAGGAGGCCGCGACCCGGATGCCGGTGGTCGAGACTTCGATCGGTGACTACGTGCTGGCCGGCGGCGAGGTCGCCGTACTGGTGATGGTCGAGGCGATCGCCCGGCTGCTGCCCGGCGTGCTGGGCAACGCCGAGTCGCACCGCGACGACTCCTTCGCCCCCGGCGCCATGGCCGACCTGCTGGAGGGCCCGGTGTACACCAAGCCCGCCGAGTGGCGCGGCCGGGAGGTGCCGGAGATCCTGCTCAGCGGCCACCACGGGAAGATCGCCCAGTGGCGGCGCGAGCAGGCGTTCGCCCGCACCCTCGCCAACCGGCCCGACCTGGTGGCCCGCTGGCAGCGCGAGGCGTTCACCAAGAAGGAGCGCGAGGCGCTCAGCGTGCTCGGCCTGGCCTGGGACGAGTCCGCCGGCCGATTTCGGTCCGTGGTCGAGGCTGTGGAAGAATAGGCGACTGTTGTCTGCCGCCCGGCTCCCCCTGTGGGGAGTCAGTGGACCGGTGCCCCCGCCACGGGGGGATCACCGCCAGCCGAAGCGGCCCGCAACACCACCCGGTTGAATCGAACTTCCGTGGGCGGCCCGTGGCGCCTGCGATGGAGAGCAACGATGAGCAACAAGCTCGCTGCTGTCGACGCGGCCTCGCTGCGCACCGACATCCCCGCCTTCCGCCCCGGCGACACCCTCAAGGTGCACGTCCGAGTCATCGAAGGCAACCGCTCGCGCGTCCAGGTCTTCCAGGGCGTCGTCATCCGCCGCCACGGTGCGGGCATCGGTGAGACCTTCACCGTCCGCAAGGTCAGCTTCAACGTCGGCGTCGAGCGCACCTTCCCGGTGCACACCCCGGTCGTCGAGAAGATCGAGGTCGTGACCCGCGGTGCGGTTCGCCGCGCCAAGCTGTACTACCTGCGTGACCTCCGCGGCAAGGCCGCGAAGATCAAGGAGAAGCGCGACGCGTGACCGCGCAGGCTCGACGGGGGTCGGCCCTCCTTCCGGTGTAGACCGGGGGGATAAGCTCACCCCCGATGAGCACGCACGAGCCACCGACGGACCGCGACGGCAGTCCCGCACCCACGGGTGCGGATTCGCCGGCGCGGTCCGCCGTCGTTTCCGCCCCCGGCA
>NZ_JBHUWH010000761.1:0-2282 GCF_042670125.1 Kitasatospora sp. NPDC057198
CGGCGAACCCGCTGGTCGGCGCGGGTCGACGCGCGTCAGCGGCCGGCGCCGCCGTCGGCGAGCAGGGCGGTCGCCGCCTCGCGCATCTCGACCTTGCGGACCTTGCCGGTGACGGTCATCGGGAACTCCTCGACCACGTGCACGTAGCACGGGATCTTGTAGTGGGCCAGCCGCCCGGCGCAGAACTCCCGCACCGCCTCGGCCGTCAGCGGCGGCGCGCCCTCGCGCATCCGCACCCAGGCCATCAGCTCCTCGCCGTACCTGGCGTCGGGCACCCCGATCACCTGGACGTCCAGCACGTCCGGGTGGGCGTACAGGAACTCCTCGACCTCGCGCGGGTACACGTTCTCGCCGCCGCGGATCACCATGTCCTTGATCCGGCCGGTGATCGACAGGTAGCCGTCGCCGTCCATCACCGCCAGGTCGCCGGTGTGCATCCAGCCCTCCGGGTCGACCGCCTCGGCGGTCCGCTCCGGCTCGCCCCAGTACCCGAGCATCACCGAGTAGCCGCGGGTGCACAGTTCGCCGGGTTCGCCGCGCGGCACGGTGCAGCCGCTCTCCGGGTCGACCACCTTGACCTCCAGGTGCGGGCCGACCCGGCCGACGGTGGAGACCCGGCGCTCCACCGAGTCGTCCACCCGGGTCTGGGTGGAGACCGGGGAGGTCTCCGTCATGCCGTAGCAGATCGACACCTCCGCCATGCCCATCCGCTCCATCACGCCCTTCATCACCTCGGTCGGGCACGGCGCGCCCGCCATGATGCCGGTGCGCAGGCCGGACAGGTCGTACCCGTCGAAGCCCGGGTCGGCCAGCTCGGCGATGAACATGGTCGGCACCCCGTACAGCGAGGTGCAGCGCTCGGCGGCCACCGCGGCCAGGGTCGCGGCGGCGTCGAAGGCCGGGGCCGGGATCACCGTGCAGGCGCCGTGCGAGGTGGCCGCGAGGTTGCCCATCACCATGCCGAAGCAGTGGTAGAACGGCACCGGCAGGCAGATCCGGTCGCGCTCGGTGTAGCCGCACAGCTCGCCGACGAAGTAGCCGTTGTTCAGGATGTTGCGGTGCGAGAGCGTGGCGCCCTTGGGGAAGCCGGTGGTGCCCGAGGTGTACTGGATGTTGATCGGGTCGTCGGCGTCCAACCCGTCGGCGATCGAGGCCAGTTCCGCCCGCTCGCCGGCCCGCCCGGCGGCCAGCAGCTCCGGCCAGTCCGGGCCGTCCAGCAGCACCACGTCCAGCAGTTCGGGGCAGCGCGGGCGCACCTCGGCGACCATCGCCGCGTAGTCGGAGGTCTTGAACCGCTCGGCGGCCACCAGCAGCCGCACCCCCGCCTGGCCGAGCACGTACTCCAACTCGTGCGCCCGGTAGGCCGGGTTGATCGTCACCAGGATCGCGCCGAGCCGGGCGGTGGCGTACTGGGTGAGCGTCCACTCGGCCCGGTTGGGCGCCCAGATGCCGACCCGGTCGCCCTTGCCGACGCCCCGGGCGCGCAGCCCGAGCGCCACCGCGTCCACGTCGGCGGCGAACTCGGCGTACGTCCAGCGCCGGCCGGTGGCGCACTCCACCAGCGCCTCCCGCTCCGGGAAGGCGCGCACCGCCCGGTCGAGGTTGGCGCCGACGGTGTCGTCGAGCAGCGGCGTGCCGGTCGGGCCGGAGGAGTGGCTGAGCTGATCACGGGACAAGGGGGCCTCCTGGGAGCGGGTAGTACCGGCGGGTACCCATGCTGCGCAGCCGCCGCCCGCTTGACCAGCCCCTTCCCGGGATTCGGTCCGGCGCTCAGTCGGACAGGGTGCGGTCCCCGATCACGTCCAGGTTGCGGAAGGACGGCGGGCCGTCGCAGAGCGCGGCGGCCCGGGCCGCGAACTCGGCGGTCTCGGGGCGCTGCGAGTTCTCCATCGCCACCTCGTACGAGGGGAACTCGACGATGTTCAGGTAGGTGTCGGTGCCGTCGCGGTCCCTGGTCTGCAGGGCGCGCACGGCGAGGCGGTGGCCCTCGTTCTTGGCGACCCACTCGTCCAGCAGTTCGTTGAACTCGTCGATCCGCCCGGTCCGGTACTCGATGATCTGGATGAACCTCACCGGTGGCCTCCTCCGCTCACGCGGGCGGGCGCCCGCCCGTCGGCTCCAGCGTCGTCGCGGTGCGCAGGGGGCGCAACGCGGGGCGGTGCGGGGCCGGGACGGGGCGCGGGCGGGGCGCGGGCGGGGCGCGGGCGGGGCGGACCATCCCGGGTCCGGTGCCCGCGGGACGGGGGGTGCGGCCGCGGCGGCGGACGCGCCCATGACGGCCG
>NZ_JBHUWH010000762.1:0-2281 GCF_042670125.1 Kitasatospora sp. NPDC057198
CCGCTCCGGGGCCGCCTCCGTCTGCCGGGGCTACAGCATGACGAGCAGCCGGGTGCCGGGGAGCAGCTTCCGGTTGACCGAGGTGGACTGGACGAACACGGTGTACGCCGGGTTGTCGCCGGGCTTCACGGTGGTCTCCGCGGCGGGCAGGCCGAGCAGGCTCCGGGCGGCCGGGCCGGTGAACACCCGGCCGGTCAGCTCGCCGGTGAGCGGGTCCTTCTCGGCGACGGCGAGCTGCTTGGCGGCCTGGATCTTCTCCCGCTTGGACAGCTCGTAGAAGGAGCAGCCCGTCCGGTACGGGTGCCCGGCGCCGGTGACGAACTCGCGCAGCGCCGCCTGCCGGTCGACCGGGACGAGGGCGTAGCTGTCCGCCGCCAGCGCGTCGAGGCCGGCCGCGACCTGGTCGGCGCTGAGGTCCTGCCCCACGGTGAACAGCTGCCTGGTGCCGCGCACGCCCTTCTCGCGGCCGCGCAGGAAGGTGGTGGCGGCGGCCTTGACGGTGTCGATGGCCTCCTCGACGCCGCCGGTGGAGTCGGCGTCCCAGATCGCGATGTTGCCGGCGGGGAAGCCGTACTCCTGGGCGGTGCGCTTGGCCAGCGAGTTGGGGACCAGGATCGCCGACGTCCAGTGCTCGGGGAGCCCGGCCATGGCGCCGCGGATGCGGTCCATCCAGCCGCGCAGGACGGCCCGGCCCTCGGCCGGCTTCATCCGGGCGTGCATCCGGCCGTGCTCGGAGCAGCCGGAGGCGTTCTCCTCGCCGTCGGTGACGACGACCTGGAGGAAGGAGTGCTCGCCGTACCCCTCCCAGATGTGCTTCAGGTCGTCGACGGACTTCACCGCCGCCTCGATCAGCGCCGTCGCGCCGTTGTCGACCGCGTAGAGGCCCTTCAGGGACGGCAGGTGCTTGACGTCCATGTCCCACACGAGGTTGTGCACCTCGTGGTCGAAGGCGTAGAGGCTGATCCTGGTCTCGTGGCCGAGGCGGTCGGACTCCTCCTGGAGGCCCTTCACGAATTCGTCCACCACCCGGATCAGCTGGGCCTCGTGGCGCTGCATCGAGCCGGATTTGTCGACCACCAGCGAGACGTGGTTGACCTTGTGCGCGATGCGGTTCGCGGAAGCGTTCGCAGAAGCGTTGCCAGAAGCGTTCGCGGACATGCTCGACCCCTTTTCCCACGCTTTTCCCGACGCCTTTCCGGCGCCCCCTCCAGCGTTGTTCCCACACTACGGGGGCCCACTGACAATTCCGCCGGGGCCGACGGGCCGTCAATCCGGGCCGGCGGTCCGTCAATTCCGCGGTGAGTCCGAGAATTCGGGCGAGGCGAGGTCGATCGTCAGCGTGTTCCCGCAGTTGTTGGTGAGGGTCGCCGTCGGCCAGTCGACGGCGACCTCGACGAGTTCGTTGCACAGCAGGTGCACCAGCCAGCGCAGTTCGCCCCGGGGGCCGAGCCGGGCGAAGAACCCGTCCGAGCCGTGCGAGCCCCCGCCGCCGACCAGGCGCCCGGAGCCGTCCGGGAGGGCCGCCACGGCGAAGACGTCGGCGGAGGTGTGGTCGGCGAGGGCCCGGTCGGCGGCGGCCGGGCCGAACGGCTCACCCAGCGCGAACCGGGTCAGCTCCGCGCCGTCGCAGTCGGCTTCCCGCCCGGTGCCGTCCGCGCGGAAGAGTCCGCAGCGGAGCGGCATCCGGCGCGCGGCCCACAGTTCGTTCAGCCGGTTCACCGTCCGGGCTCCTGCTCGTCGGGGGTGCCCGGCCGCCGGGCGGCGAACTCGGGGGCGGTGAGGTCGAGGACGAGCGAGCGGTCCAGGTTGTCGGTGAAGGTCGCCGGCGGCCGGTCGACGGCGATCCGGACGAACTCGTTGGAGTCGGCGAGGTGCAGCAGCCGGACCAGCGCGCCGGCGGCGTCGAAGCGGGCCGCGAAGCCCTCGGAGCCGACCGCGCCGCCACCGCCGGCCAGGTGTCCGGCCCCGTCCGGGAGTTCGGCCCGGGAGTGGAGGCCGACCGAGCCGGCCTCCTCCTCCGGGTCGTCCGGGAGTCCGCCGTCCAGCTCGAAGGGCCCGCCGAGTTCGAACTCCGCCAGGTCGGGCCCGTCGACCCAGGCGTCCCGGCAGCGGCCGTCCGCGCGGAACAGGCCCTCCCCGCCCGGCATCCAGCCCTCGGCCCACAGTTCGTCCAGGCGTCCCACCGTCGTCCCCTTCGCGTCGCCGCGGCCGGCCGTCGTAACCGGCCGTCGTGACCGGTCGTCGTGACCGGTCGTCGTGACCGGTCGTCGTGACCGGTCGT
>NZ_JBHUWH010000763.1:0-2266 GCF_042670125.1 Kitasatospora sp. NPDC057198
GGCCCGGGGTGGCTGGTCGTGGCCCGGGCGCTGCTGGGCGTGGCGGGCGCGACGATCATGCCGTCCACGCTGTCGCTGATCCGCACGCTGTTCCCGGACGCGAAGGAGCGGGCCACCGCGATCGGCGTCTGGGGCGCGGGCGCCGCGGCCGGTGCCGCGCTGGGCCCGCTGGTGGGCGGCGTGCTGCTGGAGCACTTCTGGTGGGGTTCGGTGTTCCTGCTGAACCTGCCGGTGATGGTGCTGCTGCTGGTGTCCGGCGTCTGGCTGCTGCCGGAGTCCCGCGATCCGCGTCCGGGCCGGTGGGACGTGCTGAGCGTGCTGCTGTCGATGGCCGGTGTGATCGGCGCGGTGTACGGCGTCAAGGAGTTCGCCGTGCACGGCCCGGAGCAGTGGACGACCCCGCTGGTGTTCGGGCTGGGCGCGGCCGCGCTGGCGCTGTTCGTCCGGCGCCAGCTCCGCCTGGAGACGCCGCTGCTGGACGTCCGGCTGTTCCGGAACGCGCGGTTCACGGCGGCGGTGGTGTCCTCGCTGATCTGTCTGATCGGCCTGTCCGGCGTGATCTTCTTCATGTCGCAGTACCTCCAGCTGGTCCGCGGCTACTCCCCGCTGCACGCGGGCTTCGCCGAGCTGCCGGCCTTCGTCGGCTCGGTGGCGGGCGGTCTGCTGACGGCCGTCCTGGTGCGGCGCGCGGGTGCCCGCCGGGTGCTGACGGCGGGCCTGTTCGTGATGGGCCTGGGCATCGGCGTGCTGGGCTTCGTCCGGGTGGACAGCGCCTACCTGCTGCTCGGCTCGTCCTTCCTGGCGCTGGGCACCGCCGAGGGCGTGGTGTACACGCTCTCCTCGGACCTGGTGCTGGGTGCCGCCCCGGCCGACAGGGCGGGTGCCGCCTCGGCCGTGTCGGAGACGGCGTACGAGCTGGGCGCGGCGCTGGGCATCGCGCTGGTCGGCTCGATCGTGACGGCGCTGTACGCGGGGTCGCTGTCCGTTCCGGCGGGTGTCGACCCGGCGCTGGCCGAGCAGGCGGGCCAGTCGCTGGGCGGCGCCCGGGAAGCCGCGGCCGCCCTCCCGGCGGGCCCGGCCGAGCAGTTGCTCGCCCACGCGAACGACGCGTTCGTGCACGGCGTGACGGTCGCGGCCTGGGTCTCGGCGGCCCTGCTGCTGGCGGCCGCCGCCCTCGCCCACCGCCTGCTGGGCGACCGGCGCACCACCGGCGGCACCCGCACGACCGGAACCTCCCCCGGAACCCCCACCGGTACCTCCCCCGGAACCCCCACCGAAGCGACCGCCCCCGCCGGAGGACGCGTCGAGGCGCCCGCGCACCGCTGACACCCGCACCCGGCCGGCGACGGCCGGCAACGGTCGGCAGCGGCCAGCAGCAGTCAGCGGCGGTCCGCCAGGTACGCCACCAGCCGGTCGGTGTCCTGCCCGGTCCACCCCTCGGGCGGGGCGATCCGCGCCCACGCCTCGGCGGGCATCAGCCCGTAGCGGTGCCCGTGCCCCTCGGGCACCGCCTCGGAGGCGGCCAGGTCGCAGGTGACCTGCCAGAACGTCACCAGCGGGTACCAGCGCATGGTCGGGGAGACGTCGGGGGCGCGCTGCCCGGCCAGCCACTCGGGCTTGCGCCAGATCAGCGAGGGCTCCCACCACACCACCGGGTCGCTGCCGTTCTGCAGGTAGACCACCCGCGGCTGGTCCCAGGGCGCGCCCTCCGGCAGCGCGAAGTCGGAGGGCCGCTGGGCGAACCGCACGTTCCGCCCGTCCTGGTGGACCGGGCGCCAGACCGGGCTGCCGGGCTGCCGCCGGTCGGTGACCGCCTCCCGCAGCGGGTTGTCGGGGGTGGGGCCGACCAGCAGCGCTCCCCCGGTCTGCCCGGTCAGCTGCTCGACGCCGCCGGGGAAGGCCCGCTCGGTGGCGTACGAGCCGAGGCTCTCGCCGGCCACCATCAGCCGGGGCCGGGAGTCGGCGGGCAGTTGCGACCAGTGCGCGTGCACCGCGTCGTACAGGGCCTTCCCGGCGTCGGTGGCCTCGCCCTCGGTGAGGAAGGAGAGCCAGCTCGGCAGGTACGAGTACTGGAGGGCGACCTCGGCGCTGTCCCCGTCGTACAGGTACTCCACCGGTGCAGCGATCCCCTCGTTGACCCAGCCGCTCCCGGTGGTGCCCAGCACCACCAGGACCTTGCGCCGGAAGCCTCCGGCCCGGTCGAGTTCGGCGACCGCGCGCCGGGCGCGTTCCCGCAGGCCGGCGGCGGTCCGGGCGCCCTCGGCGG
>NZ_JBHUWH010000764.1:0-2263 GCF_042670125.1 Kitasatospora sp. NPDC057198
GGCGCCCGCGGTGGGCAGGTCGTCGACCTTGATGTCGTACTTGAGGCCCGTGCCCGTCGCCGAGGTGACGGTGACGGTCAGGCCCAGCGAACTGCCGTCCTCGGCGGTGAGCTTGCAGCGCATGGTGGTGCCGACCTTGCCGGCCAGGTCGCCGGGGCAGGTGACGGTGGGCTCGGGCTGGTCGTACTTCTCGGCGAGCGTCTTGGCGACCTCCTTCTCGAGCTTGTCGGCGGAGACCTTCGGCAGTACGGCGTCCCCGCCGGAGGTCTGCGCCGGCCGGGCGTTGCCCACGTGCACCTCGGCGGAGCAGCCCGCCAGGAGGGCCGCCGCGGCGGCGGCCACGGCCATGGACGCGATCCTGGCACTGCGCGTTGCGAACACTTCTGCTCCTGCTCTCCCCGTGGGCGCCCCGCCGGGGCGCCCGCCTGAACGAAAGCCGGAGCCTAACACTCCGCCCCCGGACCGGGCGTCCGGATGGTGAGACGGCCGTCCCGTCGGCGGGCGCCGCGGGTCGGCGCCGGGCGCCCGCGGCCGGCCGGGAACCTCCCGACGGCCCGTCATGTCCCGGGCGCGCCAACTGCCCCCGCACGACGCGACTGCGGCGATCACGGTCCGCGGGACGCGGGCGGGCGCGGGACGGAACGGGCGGACCGGTCGTGTCACAAGCCTTGACGGTCCACCGACCAGGCACCTACGGTGCGGTCACCGATGGCCCCGGGCGGGTGGCCACGGCCTCCCCCACCCCGCGCCAGGAAGGGCGACCGCGTTGCCCGTGCACCCGCTCCCCCACCCGATCACCGCCACCCGCCAGCCGGGCGGCACCCTCCCGTTCCCGACCCCCTGCCCCGAGGACCGGTCGGACCGCGCGCACCGCGCGGACCGCTCGGCCCCGGCGGACGGCTCACCGGGCGCACCGCCCGGACCGACGCTGGCCCAGGTCGCGGCCCGCGCGGGCGTGTCCAGCGCCACCGCGTCCCGGGTGCTGAACCGGTCCGCGCCGGTGTCCGCCGAGATCGCGGCGCGCGTCGAGTGCGCGGCCCGCGAGTTGAGCTACGTCCGCCGCCGGGCGCCCGCCGCGGCCGCCCGGGACACCGGGGCGATCGCCGTGGTGGCCTTCGCGGACGTGCTGCGCTTCCACGCCGACCCGTTCCCGGTGCGGCTACTGGCGGGCGCGCAGCGGGTCGTCCCGGACCGGGAGCTGGTGGTGCTGACCGCGGGGCCCGGCCCGGCCCGGCCGTCGCTGGTGCGCTACCTGTGCGGCGGGCACGTGGACGGCGTGCTGCTGGTCGGGCGCTGGGGCGACCCCGCGCTGCCGGGGCTGCTGCAGGCCGCGGGCGTGCCGGTGGTCTCGCTGGGCCGCCCCCCGCAGTCGCAGCGCCTGGCGCACGTGGACGCCGACAACCTGAGCGGCGCCCGGGCCGCCGTCAACCTGCTGCACCGGGCCGGGCGGCGGCGGATCGCCACCATCGCCGGGCCGCCGGACACCGCCGCGGGCGCCGACCGGCTGGCCGGCTACCGGCGGGCGATGGCCGACCAGGGCGACCCGACCCGCTGCGCGGTGGCGTACGGCGACTTCGGGTCGCGCTCGGGCGAGCACGCGATGCTCCGGCTGCTCGACCAGTACCCGGACGTGGACGCGGTGTTCGCCGCCTCGGACGCGATGGCGATGGGTGCGCTGCGGGCGCTGCACCGGCTCGGGCGGCGGGTGCCGGAGGACGTCGCGGTGATCGGCTTCGACGACTCCCCGGCCGCCGCGACGGCCCGGCCGGGTCTGACCACCGTCCGCCAGCCGGTGGAGGACCTGGGCGCCCGGGCGGTGGAACTGCTCCAGGACCCGGCCCCCGGCCGCGCGGTGGTGCTGCCCACCCACCTGGTGGTGCGCCAGTCCTGCTGACGGTCCGGCGCCCGGCGGCGGCCCCGGCCGCCGGGTGCGCCCCCGTTACACCGTCACAGTCCGGGAACGGGCCGTTCCGCGCCCCTGTCACGACGCGGCCGGCAGCTGTCACAGTGAAACGGTCGAAGGCCACGGGGGCCGGACGGGAACGAGGTTGGACTGATGAGGACGCGTCTGGCAGGAGTACTGCTCGCCCTGGCGCTGGCGGGCGGCGGCGCCACGCTGGCCACCGGTACGGCCGCGGCCGCGCCGCGCACCGCCGTGACCACCGCGGTCGCGGACCTGGCGCCCGCGGCGGCCCCGGCGGCCGGGCAGCAGGCCCAGGCGCCGGCCGGGCAGCGGGCGCAGGCCACCACCCAGTTGGCGAAG
>NZ_JBHUWH010000765.1:0-2260 GCF_042670125.1 Kitasatospora sp. NPDC057198
GCCATCGAGTCTGGACCCGGCCCCGGGGCGGCGCACCACGAGCGCGCGCCGGACGCCCGCCCGCCCGCGCGGGTGGCCCGCCCGGCGGGCCGGGCGGGCCGTCCGGCTCAGTCGAGCGGGCCGCCCGCGACGTAGATCACCTGGCCGGAGACGAACCCCGCGCCCTCGGAGGCCAGGAAGGAGATGGTGTGCGCGATGTCCTCCGGCACGCCGACCCGCTGGACCGGGATGGCGGAGGCGGCGGCCTGCTTGAACGCCTCGAACTCCATGCCGACCCGGGACGCGGTGGCCGCGGTCATGTCGGTGGCGATGAAGCCGGGGGCGACCGCGTTGGCGGTGACGCCGAACTTGCCGAGCTCGATGGCCAGGGTCTTGGTGAAGCCCTGCAGGCCGGCCTTGGCGGCGGAGTAGTTGGCCTGGCCCCGGTTGCCCTGGGCGGAGGAGGAGGACAGGTTGACGATCCGTCCGAAACCGGCCGCCACCATGTGCTTCTGCACCGCGCGGGTCATCAGGAAGGCGCCCTTGAGGTGCACGCCCATCACGGTGTCCCAGTCCGACTCGGACATCTTGAACAGCAGGTTGTCGCGCAGCACGCCCGCGTTGTTCACCAGCACCACGGGGGCGCCGAGCTCGGCGGCGATCCGCTCCACCGCGGCCTCCACCTGCTCGGCGTCCGAGACGTCCGCGCCGACGGCCAGCGCGCGGCCGCCCGCGGCCTCGATCGCCTCGGCGGTGCCCTTGGCGTTGGACTCCTCCAGGTCGACCACGGCGACGGCGTAACCGTCCGCCGCCAGTCGGAGCGCGGTGGCCGCACCGATCCCGCGGGCCGCACCCGTCACCACGGCCACCCGCGCCGGAGCACCGGCGGTCACGGACGTGCTCTGCTCGGTCATCTTCGTACCCGTCTCTCTCGAAGTCGGACGACGGACCGGCGCGGGCCGGTGACCCGTCGATGAGAAATAAATGAGTTGCGCGGTGCGCAGCGCGGCAACCTTACCGGTGAGTAGGATTTCCGGCCAGGGGGCAGCGCCGCAGGTGACAGAGGGTGAGGGCGAAAAGCGGCCGAGCGGGTGAACCAGGTTGGGCGTGGTCCCGACATACGGGGGAAATATGCCAACTTCGCCGATCCTGCGACTACTCTGCGCCCCTACCTGCCGGTCCAGGCCGACCGTTTGTATAGTGTGCGCCAGCAGCCACCGGCTGCACGGCCGGCGCGTCCTCTCTCACAGCGGGATGCTCACTCGCCGTTACTGCCCCGCTCGGGTGTCCCACACACACCCGCGCGTGACACCGGGACGGATTTCATGGTGCTGGGGGAGATCCCGACAACCCGCGTGCCCGGCCGACTGCAGCAGTCGCCCGGTCACCTCATCCGCGTGGCCCAGCAGGTGCACACCCGCTTGTGGTCCGAATACGTCGGTACCGAGCTGACGGCTCCGCAGTTCGCGGTGCTGCTGGTACTGGCACTGGAGCCCGGAGCCGACCAGCGCACGGTCGGCGAACGGGCCTCGCTCGACAAGGCGACGATGGCCGAGATGGTCGCCCGGCTGGTCCGGCGGGGCCTGGTGCTCCGCCGCAGGGACCCGGCCGACGGCCGGCGCAAGCTGCTGGCGCTCTCGCAGAACGGCGCTCAGGCCGTCCGCGAGGCGACCGGCGGCGTGGTCCGGGTCCAGCGGACCCTGTTCGAGCCGCTCGGCCCGGACGAGCAGCTGGAGATCGTCCGGATCATGGCCCGGATAGCCCGGCTGGAACCGGGGGCCGTCGCCGTGATGACGGACGCCCGGCCGACGCTGGACGCCCAGCGGGCCATCGGCTACCTGATCCGGGTCGCCCAGCAGGTCCACACCAAGCTCTGGTCGGAGAAGGTCGGCACCGAGCTGACGGCTCCTCAGTACGCGGTGCTGGACGCGCTGGAGACCGAACCGGGCGCCGACCAGCGCACGGTCGGCGAGCTCGCCTCGCTCGACAAGGCGACGATGGCCGAGATGGTCAGCCGGCTGGTCCGGCGCGGCCTGGTGCAGCGCCGCCGCGACCCCTCGGACGGGCGCCGCAACCTGCTCTCGCTCTCCCCGACCGGCCAGGAGCTGCTGCACCGCTCCACCGCCGGGGTCCGCGAAGTCCAGGAGGCGCTGCTCGCCCCGCTGGAGCCGCACGAGCACGCGCAGGCGCTGGCGCTGCTCGCCAAGGCGGCCCGGCTGTAACGATTCTGCAGACCGCCGTCCGGCTCGCCGGGCGGCGGTCGCGCCCCGCCCGGTCACGC
>NZ_JBHUWH010000766.1:0-2257 GCF_042670125.1 Kitasatospora sp. NPDC057198
CGGTCAGCTCGTCCCCGGCGAAGGCGCTGTCGCACACCGCCAGGTCCCAGCCCCGGCCGGCGTGCTCGGCGGCGCGGAACTCGCGGGGCGAGACGGCGGTGCGCACGTGTGCGGCGCCGCGGGCGCGCAGGGCCTCGGCGGTGGCCGCCGCGGCGGCGGCGTCCCGGTCTCCGACCAGCAGGTGGGCCCCGGCGAGCGGGGCCCCGGCGTCAGGGTCGGCGGGGCGCCGGTCGTCGCCCGTCCCCCTGGAGGATGCTTGGAACATGCAACCGACTCTGCTCCGGCCGCGGGGGCCGCGACCACGGTCGGGAGACCCGGATCAAGTGGCTTTGGTCCTGGTTCACCCGGTGTGCTCCCGGAAAGACCCCGCCCGGTGCGCGGCCGCTTCG
Source organism: Kitasatospora sp. NPDC057198 (assembly GCF_042670125.1). Lineage (NCBI taxonomy): Bacteria > Bacillati > Actinomycetota > Actinomycetes > Kitasatosporales > Streptomycetaceae > Kitasatospora > Kitasatospora sp. NPDC057198. The sequence goes on from NZ_JBHUWH010000766.1 coordinate 390, forward strand.
GCGAAGGCCCGGACGAACGGGTGCGGGCCCTCGTGCTCCGGGGACAGCTCCGGCTGGAACAGCGTCGCCAGCCAGAACGGGTGGGACGGCAGCTCGGCGACCCGGACGGCACCGTCCGGATCGTGCCCGGTGAACCGCATCCCGTGCGCCCGCAGCGCCTCCAGGTAGCCGGGGGCCAGCGTGTAGCCGCAGTTGTAGCGGGCGGTGGCCCGGTCCGCGCCCAGCAGCCGGTGCGCGGCCGAGCCGGGGGAGAGCCGGATCCCGCCCTCCTGCAGGTACAGCGAGCAGGACAGCGGTACGATCACCAACTCCCCGGCGTCGGGCTGCTGTTCGGCGTGCGCGGCACCGGCGATGCCGCACGCGTGCCGGGCGAACTCCAGCACCGCGTGCTGGAACCCGCCGCACGTCCCGAGGAACGGCACCCCCCGCTCCCGGGCCGTCCGGGCCGCCGCCACCGCCCCCGCCTCGCTGCGGTACGGGCTGCCCGGCACCAGCCAGATCCCGTCGAACTCCGCCAGTTCCTCCGCGTCCACCTCCGCCGTCCCCACCCAGTACGGCTCGACGGCCGGCCCGCCCGCGTCCAGCAGCGCGGCCAGCATCCGCGGCCCCCGCAGGTGCGCCGGGACGTGCGGGGAACGGTCGCCGACCAGGGCGATCCGGGCGGTGCGGGTGCCCCGGGGGCTGCAAGCGGTGCTCTCGGTGCTCTTCACGGTCTTCGTGGTCTCCATGGCCAGCCATCCTGGCCGCGCCCCGCCGGGCGGTCCAACGCGCGTTCCTGCTGGCCGATCAGCGCCGCTGATCGGCCCGTCCGGCCGGGGCCGCACACTGGTGGGCGTGGATTCGCACCTGCTCAGGACGCTCGTCACCGTCGCCCGGCTCGGCTCGTTCTCCGCGGCCGCCCTGGAACTCGGCTACACCCAGTCCGCGGTGTCGCAGCAGATCGCCGCGCTCGAGGGCGAGTTGGGCGCGCCGCTGCTGCACCGGCGGCCGGTCGGGCCGACCGCGGCCGGGGAGCGGATGATCGAGCACGCCCGGCTGCTGCTGGAGCGGATGGACGCCGCCCGGGCCGACGTCCGCCGGCTCTCCCTGCCCGAGCGGCCCGAACTCGTGGTCGCCGCCTCCCCGTTGGGACTGGACGCCGCGGTCGCCCGAGCCCTCGCCCGGGTGCGGGAGGCGGAACCGCGGCTGAAGGTCAAGATCCGGGTGCTGTCGCGGCGGGCGGTGGCCGTCGAGGTCGCGGCGGGCCGCTGCGCGATCGGCGTCACCGACGGCTACTGCGCCCCCGGTGGGCCGCTGGCGCTGGGCGACCTCGGGCCGGTCCGGCAGGCCGGACTGGGGGAGGAGCCGTGCGCGGTGCTCTGCCCGGCCGGGCACCCGCTGCGCCGCCGGGCGGCCGTCGACCTCGACCGGCTCGCCGACGCGTCCTGGCTCGACGCCTCCGGCATCGCCGCCCCGCTGGCCGACCTGCGGGCCCTGACCGGCGGCGCCTTCCCGGCCGCCACCGGCTACCAGGGCCAGGACGCGGCCGCACTGCTCGCCCTGTGCGCGGCGGGCCACGGCCTCGCGGTGCTGCCGCGCTCCCTCGCCGCGAGCGCCGGGACGGCGGCCGGGCCGACGGCCGGTGCGGCGTCCGGGGTGCCGGCCGGGACGGTGGCCCTGCCGGTGCGCGCGCCCCGCCTGGTGCACCGCCGGGAGGCGCTCTTCACCCCGGCCCTGGACGGCCCGGCCCGGGCGTTCCTGGACGCGCTGCCGCGCGGGGCGTGAGGGCCGTCGGAGCGGGGGGCGTCGCTGTGCTCCACCGCGGGCCGCCGGGGGCATGCGGTGTCCGGGAACGCGGAGGCCCCCGGCCGCTGCCGCCGGGTGGGGCC
>NZ_JBHUWH010000767.1:0-2227 GCF_042670125.1 Kitasatospora sp. NPDC057198
CCTCCCGGCCGCCCCTCGCGTCCGTTGAAGGACGGCGCTCCGCGGTACGTCGGCGAACCTCCCCCGAGGCACGGCCGCATCCGACACACCCGGACAGGAAACCGGGGCCGAGCGCCGATGGGCTGGGTTCTTACTTCGGCGGCTTCTTTCCGGTGACTCCCAGGTACACCTGGAGCGCCAGGTTGGGCTTGAGGTCCTTGACCTTCACGCCCCAGGAGGTGAACGCCTTGCCGTGCTCGGCCGCCGCGGCGAGCAACGACACCAGGGCGCCGGCGACCGCCGACGGTTCGACCGTCTTGTCGGTCTTGCCCTGGTTGTTGCGGACCGCTTCGGCCAGCGGGCCGGCCACCGAGTTGAGGACCTTCATGCGGATCTTGAAGAACCGCTTGTCCCCTTCGGCGGCGCCGAGTGTGACCACTCGGAGAATGGCGTCATTCTTGCGCCAGAAGGCGAGGAATCCGTCCACCAGTTCTTCGGAAGTGGTGAAGCCGGTCTTTCCCGCCCAGGACTTTCCATCGACGAGCTCTTTGAGCCCGCCGCTGTCCTCGGCCATTTCCTCGGCGATCTCAAGGACTGCGCCCTCGACATCCGGGAAGTACTGGTAGAAGGTCGCGGGGGAGGTTCCCGCCATACGGGCGACGTCGATGACCTTGACGTCCCGGTACGGCGACGTGCTGAGCATCTCGCGGAGGCAGTCGAGCAGCTTCTGCCGCGTCTCCTGTCCGCGCCGCCCGGCGACGCGACCGTCGACGGTGCGAACTTGTCCTGTCATGTCGTCAGCTTACAGTGGCACGATCTTGGCGCTAATCGGTAGTGCGACTATTAGTCCGGGTGAGGGGGAAACGGCGCCATTTCCGTGCGGAGTTGTTGCCCCCCCGTGTGCTGATGACCCCACAGCGTGACGACAAGTCAGCTCCACCCCCTCCGGACACCCCCCGCGGGGGCGTCCGGAGGGGCCGGCTCCGGTACCCGGGGGCGTGTCACGGGCGGGGGAGATTGGCTCCCGGGCGGCGGGCATTGGAGAATCGGGGGGCGCCACCGCCGGGGGGCGCTGGCGGAAGGGGAGGTGGCTGCGGAGTGGACCAGCTGACGGCGCACGATCCGAGGCGGATCGGGCCCTTCGAAGTGCTGGCCCGGCTCGGCGCGGGCGGCATGGGCCTGGTGTACCTGGCCCGGTCCGCCTCGGGTCGGCGGGTGGCCATCAAGACCGTGCGCAGCGAGCTGGCCGAGGACAACCTGTTCCGGGTCCGCTTCGCCCGCGAGATCGCGGCCGCCAAGACGGTCGGCGGCTTCTACACGGCCGCCGTGGTGGACGCCGACGCCGACGCCGCCGTCCCGTGGCTGGCCACCGCGTACGTGCCCGCGCCCTCGCTGGAGGACCTGGTCAACGACTGCGGCCCGCTGCCCGCCGACGCGGTGCGCTGGCTGACGGCCGGCATCGCCGAGGCGCTGCAGTCCATCCACGCGGCCGGGCTGGTGCACCGGGACCTCAAGCCGTCCAACGTGCTGGTGGTCGAGGACGGGCCGCGGGTGATCGACTTCGGCATCGCCGCCGGGGTCTCCAGCACCCGGCTGACCATGACCAACGTCGCGGTCGGCACGCCCGCCTACATGTCGCCCGAGCAGGCCCGCGACAGCCGCAGCGTCACCGGCGCCAGCGACGTGTTCTCGCTCGGCTCGCTGGTGGTGTTCTGCGCCACCGGCCACCCGCCGTACCGCGGCTCCAACCCGGTCGAGACGGTGTTCCAGTTGCTGCGCGACCAGCCCGACCTGTCCGGGCTGCCGGTCGAGCTGGTCGACCTGGTCCGGGCCTGCATGCGGCCCACGCCCGAGCACCGGCCCACGCCCGCCCAGATCCAGGCCGAGCTGGCCCCGCACCTGTTCTCCCGGGCGGACGCCTCCGGCGAGGCGGGGGACTGGCTGCCGCCCGCCGCGCTCGACCTGATCGAGGCCAAGCGCAGCAGCAGACGCCACGTCAGCGCCCAGCAGCAGGCCCCGGCCCGGCCGCAGCCGCCGGTGGCGCTGCCGGCCCAGCCGGTCGGGCCGCCGTCGGCGCCGCCGGCCCTGGCCCCGGTCGGCCCGCCCCCGGGCGGCCCGGTCTCCGAGGCCGAGGTGGCCACCGAGCGGATGCGCCCGCACCAGCGGCCGGCCGCGCCCGCGCCCGGCGCCCCGAGCGACGGCGAGATCCGGCTGCCCGGCGCGCACGTGCCGATAGGACCCGGGCCGC
>NZ_JBHUWH010000768.1:0-2224 GCF_042670125.1 Kitasatospora sp. NPDC057198
CGTCCGAGAGGGAACGCCAGAGATGGACGCCGAGAACGAGCAGCAGGCGGCCCCCGTCGAGGACGGCGGGCAGGAACGGCGCGCCGGGCTCAGCCGACGGGCCGTCATAGGCTGGGCGGGGGCCGGCGTCGCGCTCGGCGCGGCCGCGGTGGGCACGGTGGCCGCCGCGACCATGTCGGGCGGGGACAGCGCGCCCGCGCCGCAGACCCCGGAGGTCCCGTTCTACGGCGAGCACCAGTCGGGCATCGCCACCCCCGTCCAGGACCGGCTGCACTTCGCCGCCTTCGACGTGATCACCGACGACCGGGACGCCCTGGTCAAGATGCTCAAGGAGTGGACGAAGGCGGCCGCCTCGATCACCGGCGGCCGCGAGGTCGGCGGCGGCGCGGTCGGCGTCGTCCCCGAGTCGCCGCCGGACGACACCGGCGAGGCGCTCGGCCTGCCCGCCTCCCGGCTCACCCTCACCATCGGCTTCGGCCGGACGCTGTTCGAGAAGGACGGCCAGGACCGCTTCGGCCTGAGGGCGAAGCTGCCCGAAGCCCTGATCGACCTGCCCAAGTTCAAGGGCGACCGGCTGGAGGCCGCCCGCAGCGGCGGCGACCTGTGCATCCAGGCGTGCGCGGACGACCCGCAGGTCGCGGTGCACGCGATCCGCAACCTGGCCCGGATCGGCATGGGCGTGGTCAACGTCCGCTGGTCGCAGCTCGGCTTCGGCAAGACCTCCTCCACCACGCCGGACAGCCAGACCCCGCGCAACCTGATGGGCTTCAAGGACGGCACCCACAACATCGCCGGGACCGACGCCGACACGCTCGCCCAGCACGTGTGGGCCGCCCCCGGCGACGGCGCCGACTGGATGACCGGCGGCTCCTACCTGGTCGCCCGCCGGATCCGGATGACCATCGAGACCTGGGACCGCGCCTCGCTCAAGGAGCAGGAGGACACCTTCGGCCGCACCAAGATCGAGGGCGCCCCCTACGGCAAGCAGCAGGAGCGCGACGCCCCCGACCTGTCGGCGATGCCCGCCGACTCGCACGTCCGCCTGGCGCACCCCGACAGCAACGACGGGCTGATGATCCTGCGCCGCGGCTACTCCTTCACCGACGGCACCGACGGCCTCGGCCGCCTCGACGCCGGCCTGTTCTTCCTGGCGTACCAGCGCGACACCCGCAAGGCGTTCGTCCCGCTGCAGACCAAGCTCGCGGCCAACGACAGGCTGAACGAGTACATCACCCACGTCGGATCCGCCCACTTCGCCTGCCCGCCCGGTGTCCGCAAGCCCGGCGAGTGGTGGGGCCAGACCCTCTTCGGCTGACCCCCGCCCCTTCCCTCTCCCTTCCGAAACGAGGAGAACCGCCGTGTTCGCCAACTACCTGATCGGCCTGCGCGAGGGCCTCGAAGCCAGCCTGGTGGTCTGCATCCTGATCGCCTACCTGGTCAAGACCGGCCGCAAGGACCGGCTCGGCCCGGTGTGGACCGGTGTCGGAGCCGCCGTCGCGCTGGCCATGGCGTTCGGCGCGGTGCTGCAGTTCGGCTCCAACCAGCTGTCCTTCGAGGCCCAGGAGGCGCTCGGCGGCAGCCTGTCGATCATCGCGGTCGGCCTGGTCACCTGGATGGTCTTCTGGATGCGCCGCACCGCGCGCCACCTGAAGAGCGAACTCCAGGGCAAGCTGGACGCCGCGCTCGCCATGGGCACCGGCGCCCTGGTCGTCACCGCCTTCCTGGCCGTCGGCCGCGAGGGCCTGGAGACCTCCCTGTTCATCTGGACCGCCGTCCAGTCCACCGGCGACGGCTGGAACCCGCTGCTCGGCGCGACCCTGGGCCTGCTCACCTCGGTCGTCCTGGGCTGGCTGTTCTACCGCGGCGCACTGAAGATCAACCTGGCGAAGTTCTTCACCTGGACCGGCGGCATGCTGGTCGTCGTCGCCGCCGGCGTCCTCGCCTACGGCGTGCACGACCTCCAGGAGGCCGACTGGCTCCCCGGCCTGCGCGCGCACGCGTTCGACATCTCCTCGACGATCCCGGCCGACAGCTGGTACGGCACCCTGCTGAAGGGCGTCTTCAACTTCCAGCCCGACCCCACCAAGGCCCAGGTCTGGGTCTGGGCGCTCTACCTGGTGCCGACGCTGTACTTCTTCTTCCGCAAGCCCGCGGCCACCCCGCCGAAGGCGGCGGCCCAGGCCCCGACGGGGGCCAAGGCCGCCTGAACCGGAGCACCGACGAC
>NZ_JBHUWH010000769.1:0-2221 GCF_042670125.1 Kitasatospora sp. NPDC057198
CTTCGGGGCGACCCGGCCGTCTCTCGCGACGCGTCGTGGCGTCAGGCGTTCTTGTTCTGCTCCAGGGCGGCGACCGCGCGCTCGGTCACCTCGTCCACCTTGCCGAGGGCGGGGATGGTGACCAGCAGGCCCTGCTCCTGGTAGTAGCCGATGATCGGCTCGGTCTTGGAGTGGTACTCCTCCAGCCGGACCCGCACGGCCTCCTCGGTGTCGTCCGAGCGCTGGTACAGCTCACCGCCGCACTCGTCGCAGACGCCCTCGGTCTTCGGCGGGTTGTACACCACGTGGAACACGTGGGCGCCGTCGTTGCGGCACAGCCGGCGGCCGGCGATCCGCTTGACGACCTCGTCCTCGGAGACCTCCAGGTCCAGCACGCCGTCCAGCGCGATGCCCTGCTCGGCCAGGAAGGCGTCGAGCGCCTCGGCCTGGCCCAGGTTGCGCGGGAAGCCGTCCAGCAGGAAGCCGTTCGCGGCGTCCGGCTGGAGCATGCGGTCCTTGGCCATCCCGATGGTGACCTCGTCGGGCACCAGGCGCCCGGCGTCCATGTAGGACTTCGCCTCGACACCCAGCGGGGTGCCCTGGCTGATGTTGGCACGGAACAGGTCACCGGTGGAGATGTGGGGAATGGACAGGGTCTTGGCCAGAACGTGCGCCTGAGTACCCTTCCCGGCCCCGGGGGGTCCGACGAGGACGATTCGCATCAGCGGAGGAACCCTTCGTAATTGCGCTGCTGGAGTTGGCTCTCGATCTGCTTAACAGTTTCGAGTCCGACGCCGACGACGATGAGCACGGAGGTGCCGCCGAACGGGAAGTTGGTCTGCTGTCCGAAGGCGACCAGGGCGACCATCGGGATCAACGCGATGAGGCCCAGGTAGAGGGAACCCGGCCACGTGATGCGGGTGAGCACGTAGTTCAGGTACTCGGCCGTCGGCCGGCCGGCCCGGATGCCCGGGATGAACCCACCATACTTCTTCATGTTGTCGGCAACTTCTTCGGGGTTGAAGGAGATGGCGACGTAGAAGAAGGCGAAGAAGACGATCAGGACGAAGTAGGTGGCCATGTAGACCGGGTGGTCGCCCTTGACGAAGTGGTTCTTGATCCAGATCGCCCAGTCCGCCTGCGAGTTGGTCAGCTGGACCACCAGCGCGGGGATGTACAGCAGCGAGGAGGCGAAGATGACCGGGATCACGCCCGCCTGGTTGACCTTCAGCGGGATGTAGGTCGAGGTGCCGCCGAAGGAGCGGCGGCCCACCATGCGCTTCGCGTACTGCACCGGGATCCGGCGCTGGGCCTGCTCGACGAAGATGACCAGGCAGACCACGATGATGCCGACCGCGATGACGGAGGCGAACTCGCCCCAGCCGTCCAGCAGCTTGCCGGACTCCTTGATCGCCCACATCGAGCCCGGGAAGCCGGCCGCGATGGAGGTGAAGATCAGGATGGACATGCCGTTGCCGATGCCGCGGTCGGTGATCAGCTCACCCAGCCACATGATCACGGTGGTGCCGGCGGTCATGATGATGACCATGGTGGCGATCCGGAAGACCGACTGGTCCGGCACGATGTCGTTGCCCTGCGGGCAGCCGGAGAACAGCGCTCCGCTGGACGCGGTCGCCAGGATGCCGGTGCCCTGCAGCACGGCGAGCGCGATGGTCAGGTAGCGGGTGTACTGCGTGATCTTCGCGGTACCGGCCTGCCCCTCCTTCTTCAGGGCCTCCAGCCGCGGGATGACCACGGTGAGCAGCTGCAGGATGATGCTGGCCGTGATGTACGGCATGATGCCGAGCGCGAAGATGGTCAGCTGCAGCAGCGCGTTGCCGCTGAACAGGTTGACCAGACCGAAGAGTCCTTCGTTCTGCTTCTTCACGCATTCGTGGACGGCCTGGAAGTTGATCCCGGGCATCGGAATGTGGGCGCCCAGCCGGAACAGCACCATGATGCCCAGCGTGAACAGCAGCTTCTTGCGCAGGTCGGGCGTCTGGAACGCCCGCGCGAACGCACTGAGCACGGTGCCTCCTGCGCCTCCCGCGCGTCGTCGGCGGAAGGGTCGGTCCTGATGTGGGGAAAGGGAACTTCACGGACTCTAACAGTGCCCGGGTCCCGGAAAGAAGCGCGTGCGGCCGCTCCCCCACTCACGGGGTACGGCTTGCCCGGGTTTGACACACAAATCGAGCGTGTGCAAGGGGTGTCAACGGCACCGGGCCCCGGCCCCCCTTTCGCA
>NZ_JBHUWH010000770.1:0-2196 GCF_042670125.1 Kitasatospora sp. NPDC057198
GCGTCCTCGGCGGTCGCCCGCCGGTACAGCTCGTCGACGCGGGCGTCGAAGACCACGCTGTACGAGGTGTCCGGGCTCGCCCCGCCCTCCTGGTAGCCCCCTATCACCCCGGTCACCCGGCCGCCGTCGGCGACCCACGGGCTGCCGCTGGTGCCGTTGGTGAACCCGGCGCAGTCGAAGCGCTGCTGGGTGGCGCTGTACGCGGCGCTGCGGGCCCGGCAGGTGACCGGGGCGTCGTCCTCGTGGGGGTAGCCGGTGACGGTGACCTCCTGCCCGGGGGCGAGCCCGGCGGCGAACTCGTCGGCGCCCACCGCGTCCTCGACCTGCCGGCCGTCGAGCGGGCCGACGGTGAGGAAGGCGACGTCCTCGTCCTCGTCCTGCCCGTCCTCCCAGCCCGGGGCGACGGCGACCCCGGTGACCCGCCACGTCCCGTGCGGGGCCCGGCCGTCCCGGTAGCCGGGGACGAACACCAGGCCGTTCAGCGGGGTGCCGTCGGGCGCCGCGCAGTGGGCGGCGGTGATCAGCAGGTTCCGGGCCGGGCTGTGCACCACGCCCGCGGTGCAGACCCGGGAGCCGTCGGGGCCGTCGAGGAACAGCGCGCCGATCCGGTCGGCCGCCGGGCCGGACGGGACGGGGACGGCGCTGGCGGCGGCGGACCTCTCCGGGGCGACGTCGGGCCGTGCGGCGGAGCCGCAGCCGGCCGCGGCCAGCAGCAGCGCCAGCGCACCGGCCGCGAACGGCACCGGTCCAGCCGACGCGGGGCCGACCGGCACCGGTCCGGACGGGACCCGGTCGGAGCGGCCCGGGTCGGGGGAGGTGCGCGGCACCGTCGCTCGCTTCCGTTCGGCGGCCCGCCCGGGGAGCCGGGCGGCGGTCGCAGCAAGATCTACCAGGGGCCGCGCGGGCCGGGCAACCACCTTTCCCGGGCCGTCGCCCGACTCCCGCGGGGCCGTCCATGGGGCCGTCCGCGGTGACCGGGCAGCGGGCTGACTGGGCGTCACGATCCGCCGGACGCCCGCCCGTACGGCTTCCGCACCCGGGCGCCGGAGCAGCCACTGCAGGAGGTGTCGGTGGTGCCGCGGGTGATCGGCCGATCGGTGCCGAACAGGTTGCCGCCCAGTGCCTCCCGCACCTGACGGCCGTCCTGCGGCCGTACGGTCGCGAGGGCCGCGTCCGCGTCCGGGGCGGCGGTCACCGCGTCGGGCGGCCGGACGCCCGGCGGGGAGTCGCCGTCGCGGTGGCCGGGGACGAACACCGGGCCGGTGCGGGTGGTGCCCCGGCGCTTGTCGACCGCCGAGCGCAGCCGGGGCGGACCCGCAGCCGAACGCGGCCGGCACCGGGAGCACCGCCGACACCGCCGCACCCAAGGACCGTTCCATCCCGGCCACCCGCTCCCGATCGCGCCGACCCGACGGTTCAGCCTCACCCGCCGACGGGCGGCCCGCCACCGCCGCTGCGCCGCACCGGGAGGGGCCCGGGTCGGGGCTCCACCGGGGCCGCGGCAACGGCTCGGACGGCGGCCGGACCGTGCGTACCCGGATGCGCCCCCGGCGCGCACCACGGGTGATCGACCGGCTATGCTGCCGGGGACGGCCCGAGCGGCCGTCTGCTGCTGCCAGGACCGCATCGTCGGCCCCGGCGGGTCGAGTCGGGGGGCGGTAGCTCAGCCGGTTAGAGCAGGGGACTCATAATCCCTTGGTCGTGGGTTCGAGTCCCACCCGCCCTACCTCGGCCGCTGACGGAACGTCAGCCGATGGGGCCCCTTGACCAGGTGAAACGCCCGGAGCGCCAGGCAAAGTTTAGAGCATCCAGCACCGCGCGGCCGGATTCCGCGCCGAAGTTCACCCGCGAGTGAGACCGGCGGCGGAGCGCTGACGAGGCTCGCGGATCGGGGATTCGCGGGCCTCACCGGTGTCAGGGGCCGGTCAGTACCGCGTGGTGACGGTGACTCCGGAGAAGCCGTCCCGGGCGTGCGGGCTGTAGTCGCCGGTGATGACGGCGCGGGCGCCGGTGTGGTCGCCGGTGCGGGTCCTGGCCGGGTCCGGGTAGGCGGCCACGTCCTGCGGGTGCGACTGGAGCATGTAACGGGCGGTCAGGTAGTCCTAGACGAGTAGTTCCGAAGTCAGCTGGCTTTGCTGGTTCTGCTTCGGACATGCAGGAAGGGTGTCCAGCATTCGGGTTGTGACGACCGAAGAA
>NZ_JBHUWH010000771.1:0-2164 GCF_042670125.1 Kitasatospora sp. NPDC057198
GATCCGCCCCGCGGGGGGTTTCGGCCGTTCAGGGCCGGGGGAACCGATGGCGGGTGGACGTGCTCGCTGTGGTGTTCGCCGTGTTCGGGGCCGCCTCCAACGCGGCCGGGACCGCCTTCCAGCGGAAGGCGGCCGCCCGGGTCGACCGGGGCGGCGGGCTGCGGTTCCTGCTGGTGCTGGCCCGCGACCCGGCGTGGGTCGCGGGCATCGCCGGGGTGGCCGGGGCCGCGCTGTTCCAGGCGCTGGCGCTCGCCTTCGGGCCGCTCGCCCTGGTGCAGCCGGTGTTCGTGCTGGAACTCCCGTTCGCGCTGCTGATCGCCGCACCGCTGCTGCACCGCCGGATGCCCGCCGCCGGCTGGGCGGGCGTCGCGGCGGTGGTCGGCGGCCTGGCGCTGTTCCTCGGCTGCGCCGCCCCCTCCGGCGCCGAGGACCAGGCGCCGATGAGCCGCTGGACGCCCGTCCTGATCGGCTGCCTCGGCGTGATGGCGCTGTGCACCGCCGCCGCCAGCGGCCGCCGCCGCGGGCCGGTGTTCCGGGCCGGGGCGCTCGGAACGGCCGCCGCCGTCGGCAACGCGCTGACCGCCGCCCTGCTGAAGTCCGCCACCGGCACCCTCGCCGACCACGGCCTGCCCGCCTTCCTGACCGCCTGGCAGACGTACGGCTTCGCGCTCACCGGCATCGCCGCCGTCCTGCTGCTGGAGAACGCCCTCCAGGCCGGCCCGCTGGTCGCCTCCCAGCCCGCGCTGACCATCGGCGACGCCGCCGTCAGCCTGCTGCTCGGCGTGGTGCTGTTCGACGAGACCGTCCGCACCGGCCGGCTGCTGGTCCCCGAGGCGCTCGCCGTGCTTCTGGTGGTCGGCGGCGTGGTCACCCTGGTCCGGGCCGTCCCGAACATCCGCGAGACCGCGCACTGACCGCGCCGCGGAACCGTGCCGACCGGTCTGACGTCCCCCACGGGGGCGGCCGGGTGATCATGGCCGCCGGTCGACGTTCTGGGAGGAGCGCCGTGACGGACGGTACGCCGGAGACGGACGGTACGCCGGGGGCAGAGGGTACGCCGGAGACGGACGGTACGTCGGAGGGCGGGTCAGAGGGCGGGTCAGAGGGCGGGTCGGAGGGCGGGTCGTCCGCTGGTCGGCGGCGGTGGCGCCCCGCCGCGCGGATCGCCTGCGGGGTGCTGCTGGCGGGCCCGGCCGCGCTCACCGCGGTGCGGCTGTTCGGCTGGGACGACGGCACGCTGTGGGCCCTGCCGATGTCCTTCCTGCCGTACGCGGGGCTGTTCACCCTCCTGCTGCTGCCCGTGGTCGCGGTGCTGCGCGCGAAGTGGCTGACCGGGGTCGCGGCCGCGCTGGTGGTGCTGCAACTGTGGTGGCTGGTGCCCCGGATCCTGCCGGACGGCGCGGACGTCCCGGCCGGCGCGCCCCGGCTGCGGGTGACCACCAGCAACAACTTCATGGGCCAGGTCTCGCCCGAAGCCCTGGTCGCCCTGGTGCGCGAACAGCGGATCGACGTGCTCGCCGTCGAGGAGCAGAGCGACTCCGCCGCCGTGGCCCTGGACGCGGCCGGCATCCGCGCGCTGCTCCCGCACCGCGAACGCCCCGCCGACACCGACACCGCGCTCTACACCCGGTTGCCCGTCACCTCCGCCGCCGACCCGGCCTGGCCGTACACCAACCTGACCGTCGACCTCGGCGGCCGCCGGGTGCAACTGGTCGCCGTGCACACCTACTACCCGGTGGGCGACGTCCGCCGCTGGGCCGACAGCCTGCACGCGCTGACCGCCGCCGCACCCGGGCGCACCCGGGACGCCGTCCTGCTCGGCGACTTCAACGCCACCCTCGACCACAAGCCGATGCGCGACCTGATCGACACCGGCCTGACCGACACCCACGAGGAACTCGGCGCGGGCCTCTTCCCGTCCTGGCCCGAGAACCACCCGGACTACCGGGGCGTCCCGCCGCTGATCCAGATCGACCACGTCCTGCACGGCCCCGCGCTGACCGCCGTCGACGTCTCCGAGCACGCCCTGCCGCGCAGCGACCACCGCGCCGTGGTCGCCGAACTCGCCGTCACGGGCTGACCGGGGGAGCGGTAGACGGACTGGCGGGGAGACGGGGAGACGGGCTGATCGGGGGACGGGGAGGGGCCGGGGACGGCCCCACAC
>NZ_JBHUWH010000772.1:0-2162 GCF_042670125.1 Kitasatospora sp. NPDC057198
GGTTTGGCATATGCCAAACCGGGGGCGCGCCGCGGCGGCGTGTTTCGTTTTGCCGCGGCTGGCCAGGCGCGCCAGTGCTGGAATGTGAAGGAGGCGTGTGCAAATGATCACCGAGCAACAGATGCGTTCCGTGCTCCACCAGCCCGTCCACGACGCCCAGGGCAACAAGATCGGCAAGGCCGACCACCTCTACCTCGACGACGCCACCGGCAAGCCCGAGTGGGTCAGCGTGAAGACCGGCTGGTTCGGAGCCAGCGAGACCTTCGTCCCGATCCGGGACGCGCACGTGGTCGACGGCCACCTCCAGGTCCCCTACGCCAAGGACAAGGTCAAGGACGCCCCGAACGTGGACGTGGACAACGGCGGCCACCTCTCCGAGCAGGAGGAGCGCCGGCTCTACCGCCACTACGGCATCGCCTGGGACGACGCCTGGAAGGCAGCCAACGAACCCGGCGAGGGCGGCTGGGCCCACTCCTCGCAGGGCGGGACGGGCACCGCGGGCACGCCGGACGCGACCGGAACCGCGGCCGGGACCGCGGGTGCGGCCGGAGCAGCCGGAGCGGCCGGCGCGGCGGCCTCCAGGCCGACGACGGCGCGCACCACCGGAGCCGGCACCAGCCCCGCCGACACCCGGCTGACCGGCACCCCCGGGACCACCGGAGCGGCCGGGACCGCCGGTATGGCCGGAGCCACCGGGACCGCCGGAGCGGCCGGAGCCGCCGGGACGGCCGGCCTGTCCGGCACGCGTGCCGGGGCCGACGCCTCCATGGCGTCCGGGACGGCGCACCGCACCGGCCGGCCCGCGCGCGGCGACGACGCGATGACCCGCTCGGAGGAGCGGATGCACGTCGGGATCGAGCGGTACGAGACCGGGCACGCCCGGCTGCGCAAGTACGTCGTCACCGAGGAGGAGCAGCAGACCGTGCCGGTGCGGCACGAGGAGGTCCGGATCGAGCGCGAGCCGATCACCGAGGCCAACCGGGGCGAGGCGCTGACCGGCGACCCCATCTCGGAGGCCGAGTACGACGTCACCCTGCACGGCGAGCGCCCGGTGGTGCGCACCGAGGCCGTCCCGGTGGAGCGGGTGCGCCTGGTGACCGAGGAGCACGTCGAGCAGCGGACCGTCACCGGCGAGGTGCGCAAGGAGCGCATCGAGGCCGAACTGCCCGACCGGGACAAGAAGTTGCCCCCCACCACCGGCAAGGACACCCCCGGCCAGGGGCGCCACCGGTGACACCGCCCGACGGGGCCCGGCGGTAGCGCCGGGCCCCGCCGACGGCGGCCGGAACGACCGAGGGAGGTCCACGTGGCCTGGTTGCTGGTGATCGTGCTGATCGCCGTGGTGTGCGGGTTCGTCGGCGTGCTGGTGAAGGGCCTGCTGTGGCTGCTGGTCATCGGCGCGGTGCTCTTCGTCGGCGCCCTGCTGGTGACGGGCATGCGGATGGGCCGCGCCAGGCGCTCCGCCCCGCGCTAGGCCCGCAGCACCGGGCGTCCCGCCGCGAGGTGGTCGTACAGGCGGTCGCCGTGGATGCCCGGGGCGTCGAAGCAGCTGTCCTGGTCCTGCTCGCCGTCGGCGAGCAGGACCTCGGGGACGAGCACCTCGGAGGCGGGCGGGGCGGCCGCCGGGCGGCCGAGTTCGGCCAGGGCGTACGGCGGGGCGAGGACGGGGCCGGTCAGGGTGCCGCCGACCAGGTCGGGGAGGAAGCCGGCCGAGAGCACCGTCACCCCGGCGGCCAGGTCGCCGCCGATCATCACCAGCTTCTCGGTCATGTGGCCGACGAACGCGCCGACCCGGACGTGGCCGCGCACCAGCAGCTTGGCGTCGCCCTCCAGGTGCACGGCGTCCGCCGTCAGGTCGCCCAGCACGACCAGGGCCGGGCAGCCGTCGTCCGCGTTGAGGACCGCGCCCGCCACCGTCAGGTCGCCGTCGACGACCAGCCCGGTGCCGTACAGGTCCAGCGCGTCCAGGTCGAGCGGGCCGGGGACGGACAGCGCGCCGGAGTGGACGTCGTACGTCTCCTCGTAGAGGTTCTCGTAGCTGGAGACGGGCAGGGCGCGGGAGTCGAAGAGTGCGACGCATGCGTCCCAACTCGTGGGCGCGGCAGTGATGTTCATGGGCGGGAGTCTGTCAGGCGGCACCGTCGGCGGACGCGCCGGAGCCC
>NZ_JBHUWH010000773.1:0-2143 GCF_042670125.1 Kitasatospora sp. NPDC057198
GGGCCCTGCCGCTGCGTCGGGGACGGCGGTGGGGACGGCGGCAGCGAGGCCCGGCCGCGTCCGGTCAGCGTGCCCGGTCACCGCGCCCTGTCACCGCGTCCGGTCAGCGTGCCCCGTCCGGCGGGCGCGGGTCAGTCGGCGTGCTGCTCGCGCCAGGCGGACGGGGTGAGGCCGCGGGTGCGTTTGAAGGCGGTGCTGAAGGCGAACGCGTCCTGGTAGCCGACCCGGTGGGCGACGGCGGAGACGGTGAGCTCGGTGTCCCGGAGCAGGTCCGCGGCCAGCACCATCCGCCAGGCGGTGAGGTGGGCGAGCGGGGGTTCGCCCACCGCGCGGGTGAACTGGGCGGCGAAGGCCGTGCGGGAGCGGCCCACCCGGGCGGCGAGTTCGGCGACCGTCCAGCGGCGGTCCGGTTCGGCGTGCAGCAGCCGGATCGCCTCGCCCACCGCCGGGACGCCCAACGCGGCGGGCCAGGACGGCAGTTCGGTGTCCGGCCGGGTGTACCAGGCGCGCACGGCGAGCGCCAGGACCAGGTCGAGCAGGCGGTCCAGGACGACCTCCTGCCCCGGCTCCCGCCGGGCCGTCTCGGCGGCGAGCAGCCGCAGGGCCGCCCTCGTCCCGTCCCCGGCGGGCACCACGGCCACCGGCGGGAGCAGCCCCAGCAGGTGCGCGCCCGCCGCGCCCCGGAAGTCGTAGGCGCCGTGCAGCAGCGTGGTCGCGCCGGGCAGGCCGTCGCCGTACGTGCGCGGCCCGAGGCTGCGGTCGGCGGCCACGGCCGGGTCGAGGACCTGCTTGGTCCCGGCGCGGATCAGCACCTGCGGCGCCGTCCCGGGCCGGTCCGCCAGGACGTACCGCCCGGCGTCGCCGCGGATCAGGGCGAGGTCCCCGGGCGCGAGCAGGACGGGCACGAGCGGTGCGGCCGACACGAGCGGCGTGGTCGGCGCGGCCGGTGCGGGCGCGTCGGCCGGGTGCTCCGCGAAGCGGACGGAGGCGGGCCCGTCCAGCGCGGCGACCACGGTCAGCGCGGGCGGGTCCGCGAACGCCACCGACCACGGCGGCCGCTGGACGAGCTGGTGGACCCGGGTGTGCTCGGCGCGGGCCCGGTGCAGCAGATCGCTCAGGACGTCCATGACCGGCCAGGCTAGCCGCCCGGTGACGACGCGTCACCGGCGCCGGAGCGGCGACCCCGGCCCGGACGATGGCGAAGGGATCCGGGACGCGGACCCATGGGGCGTCCCGGCCCGACCGGGTTGGCTGGGGGCATGAACCGGATCCTCGTACTCGGCGGCACCGGCACCACCGGGCGCCGCGTCGCCCGCCGCCTCACCGCCCAGGGCCACCCCGTCCGCACCGCCGCCCGCAGCGGCGCAGACCACCGCCTCGACCTGGACGACCCCGCGGGCTGGGCCCCCGCGCTCGACCGGGTGGGCGCGCTCTACCTGGTCGAACCCGAACTGCGCCCCGCCACCGACCGGCGCGAGCGCCTCCCGCTGCTGGTGGAGCATGCGGTCGCGGCGGGCGTCCGGCGGCTGGTGTTGCTCTCCGCGCACGGCGTCGGCGAGGCCGACGACAGCCATCCGCTCAAGGCCGCCGAACGGGCCGTGCAGGACAGCGGCGCCGACTGGACGATCCTGCGGCCCGGCTGGTTCGCCCAGAACTTCAGCGAGACCTTCTGGCGGCCGGCCGTGCTGTCCGGCGTCCTCGCGCTGCCCACCGGCGACGGGCGCACCGCGTTCGTCGACGCCGAGGACATCGCCGAGGTCGCCGCCGCGGCCCTCGCCGAGAACGGCGACCGGCACGCCGGACGCGCCTACCAGCTGACCGGCCCGCGGGCGATCGGCTTCGGCGAGGCGGCCGACCTGATCTCCGCCACCACCGGCCGCCCCGTCCGCCACCAGGACGTCACCGCCGAGGAGTTCGTCGCCGCCTCGACCGCCCACGGCGTGCCCGCCGGGGCTGCCCGGCGGCTGGCCGGACTGCTGACCGACCTCCGCGAGGGCCGCGGCGCGGAGGTGTTCGACGGCGTCGAGGAGGCACTCGGCCGCCCGGCCCGTTCCTTCGAGGCGCACGTGGCGGAGGCGTCGGCGGCGGGGTGCTGGGCGCCTGCGGGCTGAGCCGCCGGTCGGTCGGTCGGCCGGTCGGTCGG
>NZ_JBHUWH010000774.1:0-2133 GCF_042670125.1 Kitasatospora sp. NPDC057198
GCTGGGAGCGCCGCGCGGCACCGGGCCCCCCACCCACCCTTCCTCTTCCGGAGGTCCGATGAAACACCGCATGTCGCGCGGCGCGCCCCACCGCACCGCGCTCGCCGGCACCGTCGCCGCCCTGCTCGCGGCCGGCGCCCTCACCGGCGGCGTCCTCACCCAGCAGGCGGTCGCCGCGTCCGACCCGCTGATCAGCCAGTCCAAGCCGGTCACCGCCTCGTCCGTGGAGAGCGCCAACTTCCCCGCCGCGGCCGTCGCCGACAACAACCTCACCACCCGCTGGGCCAGCGCCTGGACCGACACCCAGTGGATCCAGATCGACCTGGGCGGCACGGCGAGCATCAGCCACGTCGAGCTGGACTGGGAGGCCGCGTACGCCAGCGGCTACCAGGTGCAGACCAGCAACGACGCCACCAACTGGAACACCCTCTACACCACCACCAACGCCACCGGCGGCACCCAGCAGCTCGACGTCAACGGCAGCGGACGGTACATCCGGCTGAACCTCACCAAGCGCGGCACCCAGTACGGGTTCTCGCTGGAGGAGTTCAAGGTCTACGGGCAGGTCTCCACGTCCGGCGGCGGCTCCGGCTACATCCTGGCCAACCCCCAGGTCACCGGTGCCACCCCGGCCACCGGCAACCCGCCGCACGCCTACTTCCACGAGTTCCAGGCCAACTGCACGGCCACCCACGACCTGCCCGACGACCCGATCGTCTTCCCGGGCCAGCCCGGCGCCTCCCACATGCACACCTTCATGGGCGCCCTCAACACCAACGCCAACTCCACGCTGGAGTCGTTGCAGGCCAGCGACACCAGCTGCCTCGCCCCCGGCGACAAGTCCGGCTACTGGATGCCCACCATGTACGACGGCAACACCCCCGTCGACCCGGTCGGCCTCCAGACCATCTACTACAAGAGCGGCATCAACGACTACACCGCCGTCCGCCCGTTCCCGGCCGGCCTGCGGTTCGTCGTCGCCAGCCCCACCGACAGCGCCACCGACTTCGCCACCCACCCCGGGTACGTGGCCGGCTGGGAGTGCGGCACCAGCTACCGCACCTCCGACCTGCCCACCAGCTGCCCCGGCGGCGGCCAGATCGGCGTCCGCTTCCAGGCCCCCAGCTGCTGGAACGGCCTGTACCTGGACACCCCCGACCACAAGAGCCACATGGCCTACCCGATCGACGGGGTCTGCCCCGCCGACCACCCGGTCGCGCTGCCGATGATCGAGTTCAAGGTGGCCTTCCCGGCCAACCTGGACCACCTCGCCCAGCTCCACCTCTCCAGCGGACGGGGCTTCTCCTTCCACTACGACTTCTTCAACGCCTGGGACGCTCCGACCCTGGCCGCGATGGTCAACCACTGCATCGTCGGTGGCCTGCAGTGCGACCCCCGCGGCTACGACCAGAACCAGCCCGGCAAGGGCGCGGCGCTCAACGAGCAGTACCTTCTGCCGTAAGCCCTGAGCCGTAGCCACACCGCGGAACACCGGCCCCGCCGCCACGGACCCCACATCCGGCGGCGGGGCCGGCCCGCGCCCCACCCCACGGAGGACCACCGATGAGGCTTCGCCGCACCGCCGCGCTGCTCCTGCTCCCGCTGCTCGCCGCCGCCGGATGCGCGTCCGGCACGACCCCCGCCGCCGCGCCCCCGCCCGCGAGCGGGCCCGCGAGCCCGTCCGCCGCGGCGCCCGCCTCCAGCGCGCCCGACCGGCCCTCCGACGCCACCTCGATGATCTGCAACCCGTACTTCCGGCAGGAACTCGCCGGCGCCCTCGGCACCGACATCACCCAGCCCCTCGCCCCCACCTGGGCCCAGCGCGTTTACAGCTGCGAGTACCACTACCCGGACGGCAGCATGACGCTCTCCGTCAAGGAGCTGCCCGACGCCGCCACCGCCCTCGCCCAGTACGACGGCCTGCGCGGCAGCGCCGGAGCCGTCACCGACCTGAACGGCCTCGGCGAGGCCGCCTACAAGCGCGCCGACGGCACCACCGTGGTCCGCAAGGACAGCTTCGTGCTCACCGTCGACGTCGCCGAGCTGCCCGAGACCTTCGGCACCCCGCCGCGCAGCCGCGCCGACGTCGCCGTGATGACCGCCACCACCGTCATGATCTGCTGGCAGGAGCAC
>NZ_JBHUWH010000775.1:0-2127 GCF_042670125.1 Kitasatospora sp. NPDC057198
GTCCGGGGCCGACCCCTGCCCGTCGGTGTCCCGCAGTAGCCTCCGACCGTTCGAACGAGAAGAGGAGGCCCGGGTGGGCGCGAGCGGTTGGAACTACGTCACCCCGTGGCTGGGCTCCCCCCAGCGCAGCCTGGACGCGCTGCACCGCGAGGTGTTCACCGCCGAGGAGTGGGACGAGGAGTACGCAAGCCTCGAAGAACTCCGGTCCGACGGGGAGTTCATGGGGACGCGGGGCACCCACTCGGTGCTCGACCTGACCGGCGCCGGTGACGGTGCCCGGGACGACATCCGGCCGCTCCCGCCGCAGCGCCTGCTGGAGCGCTTCGGCACCGAACGGCCGACCGTCGAGCAGTACGCGCTGGCCGCGGCCGGCTCCCCCGGCCTGCACGCCGAGCTCCACGGGCGCTGGACCGGCCGGTACGTACTGCTCCACACCGACGGCGAGCCCACCCACGTGGGCTTCTTCGGCGTCTCCGGGGACTGACGCCCCGGAGACGCGCGCTCAGTCCTGCTGCTCCCACGGCCAGGCCGCGTCCCGCCCGGCCTCCAGCAGCGGGACGAGGCGGAACGCGGCGTCGGTGAGGCCGCCGAAGGTGTGGCGGTTGCCGGTGCCGGAGGGGGCGTGGCCGGTGCGGTAGCCGGCCAGGTTCCAGGTGTAACAGGGGACGTGCGCGGGGACGGACTCCAGCGGGTCGTGGGAGAAGTCGCCGTACGCCTGTTCGTCGGTGACGATCACCACCCGGTCGTGGCCCCGGTAGTGGGCGCGGACGGCCGCGGCGGTGCTGGTGCCGCCGAGGTCGCCGAAGCGGTCGACCGTCTTGAGCAGGGAGTCGCCCGGCCGGAGGTCGATCTCCCGGCTGGTGGTGCCGAACTCGACCAGGTCGGCGGCGGCGGAGCGCAGCGCGATCGCGGTGCCGAAGACGGCGGCGGTGTCGGCCCGGTTGAGTTCGCTCTGCGCGCTGGGCCGGTCGAACATCGAGCCGGAGCGGTCGACCAGGACGAGGGTGCGTCCGGGCAGTTCCGGCACGTTCTCCAACGAGTGCCGCAGGGCCCGTTCCAGGGCGTGGCCCCAGCGCAGCGAGGGGACGTTGCGGTGCGCGGCGAGGTAGCGGAACGGGAACTGGCGCGAGCGCCTGACCTCCCCGCGGTCGGCGATCCGGCGGGCGACGGCCGCGGCCGCCTCGTCCGAGACCCCGGCCCGGTCGAAGTTGCGCAGGTTGCGCACCAGCGCCATCGGGCCCATGGACGGGATGACGGCCTCCCAGACGGCGGCGTCCAGCGGGCCCTGGAGCCAGCCGGCCAGGGCCTCCCAGGTCATTCCGGCGGCGGCGAGGCGCTCGGCCCCGCCGGGGCCGGTGACGGCGGCGCGGCGTTCGGCGACGGGCAGCGCCATCAGTGCGCGGTGCGCGGTCAGCACGGCGTTCCCGGCGGGCGGGAGGGCCTGGTCGGGGCGGTGACGGCGGTCGAGCGCGTAGCGGAACAGCTCGCCCTGCCAGGGCTTGTCGCGGTGCGGGGCGGGGTGGGTGAGTTCCAGGACGTCGCCGAAGCGGTAGCCCTTGCTCGCGGTGTCGTACTTGAGCAGGGCGTGGGCGTCGTAGAGCCGGGCGACGGCGTCGGCGACGCCGCGCTTGAGCGGCTTGGGCAGGTTGCGGCCGTAGCGGGACGTCCAGTAGGCGAGCAGTTCGCCGGGCTCGTCGGGGCGCCGGAGGACGGCGTCGACGACCTGGCGGGAGTGGCCGGGCAGGCCGGCGTCGAGCCGGGCGCGGGTGAACTCGGCGGCGCCGACCAGCGGGGCGGTGCGCATCGCGGCGCCGTGGCGGAGCCAGCGCAGCAGGCCGAGGGTCCACTCGGGGTCGTGGACGGCGAGGTGGCGGACGAGGGCGGTGTAGCGGTCGTCGCGGGCGCCGCCGCGTTCGTAGAAGGTGTCCTGGCCGACGAGGTTGGCGACGGCGAGCAGGAAGAGTTCGGACTTCTCGTCGCGGAGGTGGCCCGTTCCGCCGTTGTGGTTGGGGACGGTCCGCCCGGTGCTGGTCACGGGCGAGGCCGGGCCGTCGACGGCCGGGGCGGCCTCGGTGGCCTCGGCGACCTTGGCGGCGGATCGGCGGAAGTTGAAGCGGGCCATGGGGA
>NZ_JBHUWH010000776.1:0-2120 GCF_042670125.1 Kitasatospora sp. NPDC057198
GGGTTCGAGTCCCTGGCGGCGCACAGACGGTCGAGAGCCTCCCTCCGGGGAGGCTCTCGGCGTTTCCGGCCCGGTCGCGCGCCGGTTCACGCTCCGGGCAGTTCGTTGACGCACAGCACGTTGCCGTCCGGGTCCTTGAACCAGGCGGCCCGCATGCCGTCCGCCTCGGCGACCCCGTCGAGGGTCTTCAGTCCGGGCTGGTCGTACTCCTCGAACACCACGCCGCGGCCGCGCAGTTCGGCCATCTCGGCGTCGAGGTCGGCGACCTTCCAGCTGGCCAGCGTGTGGCCGGCCCGGCCGCCGTACGGGGTCTCGTACATGCCGAACTCGGTGCTGCCGCAGCGGAAGACCACCTCTTCGGCGCCCTCCCGGGCGAGGGTGAGCCCGAGCGTGTCGTGGTAGTACCGCTTGGCCCGTTCGAGGTCGGTCACCGGGATCACCGCGAGCAGGGGCGCGTCTGCCAACATCGCCACCACCTCCTCCCCCCAGGCTAGGCGCGTCCCGCACGCCGGTCGACCAGCGGCGTTCCGGGCGGCCCGGCCCGGCTCCAGCGGCGCTCCAGCGCGGGTCCAGTGCGGGTCCAGCCGGTGCGGGGAGCGTCGGGTGGCGGGCCGCGGCCGCGGTGCCGTCCCGTCCCGTACGACCCCGTACGACCCCGCACGACCGAGGAGTACCGAGGAAATGACCGACACGACCGAAGTCCGCACGACGGCACCGCCCCCGGTGGCCGATCCGCCGCACCGGTGGACCCTGCCGGTGGTGCTGGCGCCGACGTTCATGGTGACGCTGGACATGTTCGTGGTGAACGTGGCGATCCCGTCCGTGCAGGAGAAGCTGCACGCGTCGACCGGCGCGGTGCAGTTCGTGGTGGCGGGGATCAGCCTGGCGGTGGCCGCGGTGCTGGTCACCGCGGGCCGGCTGGGCGACATCGCCGGGCGGCGGCGGATGTTCGCGCTCGGCACCGCGCTGTTCACGCTGGCCTCGGCCGGCTGCGGGGTGGCGCCGGACACCGGCGTCCTGATCGCCGGCCGGGTCGCCCAGGGCGTGGCGGCGGGCCTGATGATGCCGCAGGTGCTGGCGATCCTGACGGTGGCGTACGAGGGGGCGCGGCGGGCCCGGGCGTTCGGCGCGTACGGGATCGCGATGGGGCTGGCCGGGGTGTTCGGGCAGCTGATCGGCGGGGTGCTGATCCGGGCCGACCTGTGGGGCCTGGGGTGGCGGCTGATCTTCCTGGTCAACGTGCCGGTCGGGGTGCTGGTGCTGGCGCTGACCCGGCGGCACGTGCCGGAGTCGCGCGGCACCGGCTCCTCCCGGCTGGACCTGCTGGGCGCGCTGCTGGTGACGCTGGGCCTGGTGGGGGTGGTCCTGCCGCTGGTGAAGGGCCGCGAGGAGGACTGGCCGGCCTGGACGTGGATCTGCCTGGCCGGTTCGGTGCTGCTGCTCGCGGTGTTCGTGGCGCAGCAGGCGCGGCTGGGCGCCCGGGGCGGTTCGCCGCTGCTGGACGTGGGGCTGTTCCGGCAGCGGGCGTTCTCGGTGGGGCTGGTGACCACGCTGCTGTTCTACGCGGTGATGTCCACGTTCTTCCTGGTGTTCGCGCTGTACCTGCAGCAGGGCCGGAGCCGGACGGCGCTGGAGTCGGGGGTGCTGTTCGTGCCGCTGGGCGCCGGGTTCTTCGCCGCGTCGATGCTGGCGCGGCCGATCGGCGCCCGGCTGGGCCGGCAGGCGCTGGCGGTGGGCGCGCTGGTGCTGTCGGCAGGACTGGCCGCGCTGGAGCCGCTGGCGGACGGGGCGCTGGGCGGGATCGTCCCGGCGCTGGTGGTGGCCGGGTTCGGGATGGGCATGGTGATGGCCCCGCTGTCGGCGACGGTGCTGTCGGGGATCCCGGCGCGGTTCGCGGCGGCGGCCTCGGGCGTGCTGTCGACGGCGGTGCAGGTCGGCACGGCGCTGGGGGTGGCGGTGATCGGCAACCTGTTCTACCAGTCGCTGGGCACCGCTCCGGCGGCGTCCTCGTTCGTGCACGCGTTCGCGCTGTGCTGCGGGGTACTGGCGGGCCTGGGGGTGCTGGTGGCGGCGTCGGTGCAGCTGCTGCCGCGCCCGGCCGCGCGGGGCTGACCGGCCCG
>NZ_JBHUWH010000777.1:0-2119 GCF_042670125.1 Kitasatospora sp. NPDC057198
CTTCCGCCGTCGTCGGCGGTCAGCGGCCGGGCGGCGCGGTGCAGGCGGCGCGCTCGCGCAGGATCTCGGCGCGCAGCTCCGGGTCCGGCCCGGGGTCGGCGGCGAGCGCGCGGGTGAAGTCCTCGACGGCGGCCGCCGGATCGCCGAGCCGGCGGTGGGCCAGGCCGCGGTTGTAGAGGGCGAGCGGGTCCGGGTCCAGGGCGATGGCGCGGTCCAGGTCGGCCACCGCTCCGAGGACGTCGTCCCGCTCGAAGCGGACCGCCGCGCGGTTGGCCCAGGCCGCGGTCAGGTCGGGGGCGCGCTCGACGGCCCGGGAGAGCAGGGCCTCCGCCTCGGGGAGCCGACCGTGCTCGGCCTCGACCAGGCCGAGCACGCAGAGCAGGTGCGGCTGCTCCGGGGAGAGCGCCAGGCCCGCGCGGGCGTCGCGTTCGGCGAGGTCCGGCTCGCCGGCGTCCAGGTGCAGGCCGGCCCGGTCGACCAGGGCGTCGAGGTGGTCGGGGGCGATGTGCAGGGCGCGGTCGAGATCGGCCAGGGCCGCCTCCGGCCGCCCCAGGTCGAGGAGGGCCTCGGCGCGCCCGCAGTACGCCTCGGGAAGGTGCGGGCCGAGCCGGACCGCGCTGCCGTAGTCGGCGACCGCCCGCTGCGGGCTCCCGGCGGCGCGATGCAGGGCGGCCCGGTCGACGTAGTACTCGGCGTTCTGCGGGTCCTGCCCGATCACCGCGTCGAGGTCGGCGAGCGCGCGGGCCGGATCGCCCAGCGCGAGGTGCAGTTGCGCCCGGTTGTGCAGCAGCCGGGCGCGGTCCTGGGGGCGCTCCCCGGGGGCCAGCACCTCGGCGAGCCGGGCCAGGCCGTCCTCGACGGTGCGCAGCGCCGCGGCGTGGTCGCCGGCGCGGGTGTCCAGCAGGGCCAGGCCCTGGCGGTGGAAGACGGTGGTGACGGTGCGCTCGCGCGGGTCGTCGATCCGTCCGGCGAGCGCGAGGGCGCGCTCCAGCCAGCCGCGGGCGGCGGCGAGGTCCCGGTCCGGCAGGTGGCGGGCGTGCAGCATGGCGGTGGAGTAGGCCGCGGACAGCCGGATCCGCGGTTCGCCGGTCGCCTCCCGGGCGCGGTCGTAGAGCGCGAGCGCCTCGGCCGGGCGGTCCAGTGCGGTCAGCGCGGTGGCCAGCCCGGTGGTGAAGGCCCACCAGTTCCGGAGGTCCCGCTCCGGGGTGGTCAGCGCCAGTCCGTGCCGGGCGAGCCGGGCGCCGTGCTCGTAGAAGCCGCCGCTCAGGGCCGGGCCGAGCGCGGCGCGCAGGGCGGTGACACCGTCGGTGGCCGGGCGGGTGCCGCGTGCGCGGTGGTAGGGGATCGCGCCCAGCCGCCAGGACCACTCGCCCGTCGCGGCCAACTCGTCGGCGCGCGCGTCGTGCCAGGCCGGGGTGCGGGGCGGGTCCTCGTCCCCGGCGGTCGGCCCGCAGGCGGGGACGGCGAGCGGGCGGGCGTGCGCGGTGACGCCCTCGGCCAGGGCGGCGGGCAGTGCGCCGCCGCCGACGTACAGCCGGAGCCGGGACGGGTCGACGCGGCGCAGCAGGGCGTCGACGAGTTCGACGGTGGTGCCGTCCGCCTCGTCCACCCGGTCGAGCAGGACGGCGGCCGGGGTGTGCCGCTCCGCCGACCGGGCCGCGACGAACTCGGCCAGCCCGTACGCGAGATGGCGGGTGCGCCGGGCCGGATGGAACCTGATCTGGACGTCCGCCGTGTCCAGGGCCGCGACGGTCTCGGCGTCCCACGGCACGTCGTCCTTCAAGTCCCGGACCGCACAGAGCAGTTCGACCTGGTGCCGGGCCACCAGCGGGGAGTCGGCCCGCTCGAGGACGAGGTGCCGGACGAACTCGCCGACTCCGCCGTAGGGGCCGCGCTGCCAGGCCCGGCAGTCGAAGGCGCCCAGCAGCCCCTCGGCCCCGGCGACCGCCGCCCGCCGGTCCCGGGCCGACGGTGACTCCAGCCAGACGTGCCGCATGTCCGTCCATCCCCTCTCGCGGCCGGCGGACCGGGCGCGACCGTCTGTCCGTTCCCGTCCGGGTCCCGCTGCGCGGTGGCGCGCCCCGGCCGCGGCCGCCCCCGGCGCGCCGCCGGTGTGAGT
>NZ_JBHUWH010000778.1:0-2115 GCF_042670125.1 Kitasatospora sp. NPDC057198
CGTGCTCGATCAGGGCGAGCAGCAGGTGCTCGGTGCCGATGTAGTTGTGGCCGAGGCGGAGGGCCTCGCGCATGGTGAGTTCCAGCGCCTTCTTGGCGCCGGCGTCGTAGGGGACGAGTTCGGGGGCGTCCTCGACGGCGGGCGGGAGGGCGGCCAGGGCGGCCTCCCGGACGGCGTCGAGGGTGATGCCGCTGGTGACGATGTAGGCGGCGGCGAGGCCGTCGGGCTCGGCGAGCAGGCCGAGCACCAGGTGCTCGGTGCGGACCTCGCCGCTGTGCGCGTCCTTGGCGGCCTGGTGGGCGGCCATCACCACGTTGCGGGCGCGCGGGGTGAAGCGGTTGAAGCCCTGCGCGGTGTCGATCTCGGTGACCTCGCCGGGGTCCTTGGGGACGAAGCGCTTCTGGGCGGCCTGGCGGGTGACGCCCATGCTGCGGCCGATGTCGGTCCAGGAGGCGCCGGAGCGGCGGGCCTGGTCGACGAAGTGGCCGATCAGGTGGTCGGCGACGTCGCCGAGGTGGTCGGCGACCAGCACCGCGCCGGACAGCTGGTCGAGCGCTTCGGGGTACGACTTCTTGATGCCCTCGATCAGGTCGTCGAGCCGGACGGAGGGCTTGTTCGATCCAGTGGTGTCAGCCATGAGGCAACCTTAGGTTGACAGTCGGCGGGCGTCAACCTCGGGTTGACAGTCAGCTGCGAGGCCGGTTCCTACTCGCCGGTAGGGGGTGTTTCGGCCGAGTTCACCCACCCGCCGTCCGCTGTCTTGTCCGCGTCACGCGGGCCCGAGTTGACTGCGCGACACCGACCGGCCCTCACCCACCGGAGACCCGATGACCGCGCTCCGCGCCGCCCGCACCGCCGCCGTACTCGCCCTCGCCGCAACCCTGTTGACGTCCACCCAGGGCGCCGCCCGTGCCGAGGGCGCGCCCGCCGCCGTCGCCCCGCTGGACGTGCTCAGCTACAACACCTTCCTGATAAGCACCTCGCTCTACCCGAACTGGGGCCAGGCGCAGCGCGCCCTGGCCATCGCCGACGCCGAGTTCTTCCGGGGCCACGACGTGGTCGTCCTGCAGGAGGCGTTCGACAACGCGGCCTCGGACGCGCTGGCGGCGAGGGCGGCGGCCGCCTACCCGTACCGCACGCCGGTGGTGGGCCGCTCGACCTCCGGGTGGGACGCGACGTCCGGCGGCTACAGCGCCCTGACGCCGGAGGACGGCGGGGTGCTGCTGCTGAGCAGGTGGCCGATCCTGCGCAAGGAGCAGTACGTGTTCGAGGACGCCTGCGGGTCGGACCGGTGGTCGAACAAGGGGTTCGTCTACGCGCGGATCAACGTGGCCGGGCAGCTCACCCACGTGGTCGGCACGCACCTGCAGTCCACCGACTCCGGCTGCGCGAGCGGGCAGGCGGCGGACGTCCGGGCCGAGCAGTTGCGGGCGGTGCGGGCGTTCCTGGACGCCCGGCGGATCCCGGCGGACGAGCCGGTCGTGCTGGCCGGCGACCTGAACGTCGACTCGCACGGCGGCGAGTACCCGGCGCTGCTGGCCAACGGCGACCTGGCCCCGGCGACGGCGCGCACCGGCTGGGCGAACTCCTTCGACCCGGTAGACAACTCGATCGCGGCCTACCGGTACCCGGGCGAGCCGAAGGAGGACCTGGACTACGTGCTGTACCGGGCCGACCACGCCCGCCCGCAGCAGTACGCGAACACGGTGCACCGCTTCCACTCCGCGCCGTGGACGGTGAGCAGTTGGGGCACCTCGTACACCTACACCGACCTGTCGGACCACTACCCGCTGCTGGCGGGCTGAGCCCGGACGGCCCGAAGGCCGGGACGCAGCGCTGGCGGAATCCCCAATTCCTTGACAGGGTACGCACGTTGTCACCACCATGGGCGCCAGTCGCCGCGGGCCGCGGCCGGCCGCCCCCACACCGTGAGGAGACAGACGTGCGCAAGATGACGATCCGCAAGTCCAGCACCGTCGCACTGACCGGGAACACCCGCCGGCTCTGGTTCGAGTGGTGCTGGTAGTCCGCACGCAGCACTGACACCGGCGGCGCGCCCGGGGCGGGAGCGTCCCGGGCGCGGCCACCCCCCGCGGGACCCCGACGGGCCCGGGC
>NZ_JBHUWH010000779.1:0-2113 GCF_042670125.1 Kitasatospora sp. NPDC057198
GCCGGTAGCCACCGGCCGCCCGCCCCGCTGTCGCCGTCTCAGACCACCGTGCCCAGGCTGAACCCGGGGCCCGCGGCCACCCCGGCCACCGCCAGCTCGGCCGGCGACCACTCGTAGCCGGTGCTCCGCCAGGCCCAGGCCACCTGCCGGTACTCGCCGCACAGCGCGCCCGAGCCCTGCGTCCCGTGCAGCACCGCGGCGCCCGGCAGTTCGCAGTACAGCCCGGCGCACAGCACCGCGGTGACCAGGTCCAGGTCCTCGTCGTTGATCCGCACCGCGCCGTCCTCCCAGTGCAGCACCCGCGCCCGCGCCTCCAGCGGCCCGCCCGGCGCGTCCACCACCACCCGGAACTCGTACGCCCCGCAGCCCGCGCCCACCAGCACCCGCCGGAACACCTCCGACGCCTGCTGGTACGTCCAGCGCACCCGCGGGTCCGCGGAGGCGCCCTCGGCGCCGCACAGCGCGCCGTCCATCAGCAGGTCCGCGTAGCGCAGCGCGAGGCCGCCCTCGCGGGCCCGGACCAGCCGGGGCAGGAAGTCCGCCAGGTCCTCGCCGCAGTAGGTGACCAGCTGGGTCCGCAGCGGCGGATTGACCAGGTACCCGTCCCGCGCGGCCTGCTCCCGCACGTCCAGCCCGTGCAGCAGGCAGTAGTCCGCGAAGTCCTCCGGGTGGAACATCCGCGCCCGGACCGTCCCGTACTCCCCCACCGCCTCGGCCAGCAGCTCCCCGGCCTCCCGCAGGTACGTCCCGTAGTCCGGCGCGTCCGTCACCCGCCAGGACCGCACCCGCTCGAAGTCCGCCTCACTGGTCAGGATGCCCGTCACGAACGCCTCCTCGCTCCGCTGCGAGGGCTCTGCACTGCAACGGCGCGGCCGGCGGCTGTTCCTGGACATCGGTGGCTCCCGGGGATCTCGGTCGAGCAACTGCTGCCCCACTCCTCCCCGCCCACACCCGTCCCACACACACGGCCTGTCACAACTCTGCAACCGACCGTCAGGAGGAAGAGCACCACCAGGGGCTCGGGGAACGGCGAGTCCGTGCTGCTGACGGC
Organism: Kitasatospora sp. NPDC057198; assembly: GCF_042670125.1. NCBI lineage: Bacteria > Bacillati > Actinomycetota > Actinomycetes > Kitasatosporales > Streptomycetaceae > Kitasatospora > Kitasatospora sp. NPDC057198. Next base: position 1,052 of record NZ_JBHUWH010000779.1, read on the forward strand.
CGGAGCCCATCGAAGGTCCGTGCTGCTGCGTGTCTGTGACGGAACCGGAAGCAGATGCGCGCAACGGCAGTGCACCGCCCGCAGACCCGTGCTCGCCGTTCCCCGAGCCCCTGGTGGCGCACCTCCTACCGGGGGGCCATGGCCAACTGCCGGGACTGGGCGACCAGGCGACCGTTCTCGTCCCAGATCTCGCAGTCCTCCTCGAAGTACCCGCCGGCCACGTTGCGGGTGGCGTGCGAGACGCGCAGCCAGCCGTCGGCGGGCAGGGCGCGGACGTGGACGGTGAGTTCGATGGTGGGGGCCCAGCCGGGGCGGCCGAGGTCGAAGGTGACCGGGGGGAGGGCGTCGGCGGTGAGGAGGAGGGAGAGCGCGTCGGCGGGGCGCTTGTCGGCGAGCCGGAACCAGCCCTGGATGCGCCCCTGCTTGGAGGGCTGCCCGAGCGCCCAGCCGATGGTGGCCGGGTCGAGCCGCAGGTCGAGGCGCTCCAGCAGGGCGGCCTCGGTGAGGAGTTCGCGCGGGGCGTGCTCGACGCCCACGCACTGCTCGGGGGCGGGGAGTTCGGGCGGGAGCGCGGTGGTGGCGACCTCAGCGTCGAGCGCGGCGAGGTCGGTGAAGGAGGCGGTGACGCGGAGCCGCTCCCGGCCGTCCTGGGAGAGGACGGCGCTGCCGGTGGCCAGGCTGCGGCCGCGCCGGACGATCTCGGTGCGGACGGTCGCGGGCCCGGGGCGGGAGGCGGATATGTAGGTGCCGCTGACGGTGAGCGGGTGCGGGTGGGCCGGTCCGGCCTCCCGGGCGAGCGCGTGCGCGGCGAAGGCGAGCAGCAGGCCGCCGTTGACGCCGCCGCCGATCTGCCAGCCGTCGCCGAGTTCGCCGTCGTAGCGGCCGGGCTCGTCGGGGTGCGGGGTGAGCGCGATCCCCTGGTCGAACTCGAAGGCGGGGGTGGTCTCCGGCGTGGCTTCCGGCATGGCTTCGCGGCCCTTCTGCGCGGCGGGGCAAAAAAATACTTGCCGGTAGCTTACGCGCGGAGGCCGCCGGACCAACAGGTCCGACGGCCTCCGGGGG
>NZ_JBHUWH010000780.1:0-2105 GCF_042670125.1 Kitasatospora sp. NPDC057198
GCCCCGGTGGGGTGCCCGCCCTCTCGTCCTGCGGCGAACCGTTACGGCGAACCGCTGCGCCGAGCCGTTGCGGCGAATCGTTACGGCAGGGCCAGCATCCGGTCCAGCGCGGCCTTGGCGTGCTTCTCGGTCTCGGCGTCCACCGTGATCACGTTCGGGACGCGGCCCTCGACCAGCGACTCCAGCGCCCACACCAGGTGCGGCAGGTCGATCCGGTTCATGGTCGAGCAGAAGCACACGGTGCGGTCGAGGAAGACGACCTCCTTGTCCGGGTGCGCCTTGGCCAGCCGGCGGACCAGGTTCAGCTCGGTGCCGATCGCCCACTTCGAGCCGGGCTCGGCGGCGTCCAGCGCCTTGATGATGTACTCGGTCGAGCCCACCATGTCGGCGGCGGTGACCACCTCGTGCTTGCACTCCGGGTGCACCAGCACCGTCACGCCCGGGATCCGCTCGCGGACCTCGTTCACCGACTCCACGCTGAAGCGGCCGTGCACCGAGCAGTGGCCGCGCCACAGGATCATCTTCGCGTTCCGCAGCTGCTCGGCGGTCAGGCCGCCGTTCGGCTTGTGCGGGTTGTAGAGCACGCACTCGTCCAGCGAGATGCCCATCTCCAGCACCGCGGTGTTGCGCCCCAGGTGCTGGTCCGGCAGGAACAGCACCTTCTGCCCCTGCTCGAAGGCCCACTCCAGGGCGCGCTTCGCGTTGGAGGAGGTGCAGATGGTGCCGCCGTGCTTGCCGGTGAACGCCTTGATGTCGGCCGAGGAGTTCATGTACGACACCGGCACGGTGGTCTCCGCCACGCCCGCCTCGGTCAGCACGTCCCAGCACTCGGCGACCTGCTCGGCGGTGGCCATGTCGGCCATCGAGCAGCCGGCCGCCAGGTCCGGCAGGACGACCTGCTGGCGCTCGGAGGTGAGGATGTCCGCGGACTCGGCCATGAAGTGCACGCCGCAGAACACGATGTACTCGGCCTCCGGGCGGGCCGCCGCGTCCCGGGCCAGCTTGAAGGAGTCGCCGGTGACGTCGGCGAACTCGATGACCTCGTCGCGCTGGTAGTGGTGGCCGAGGATGAAGACCCGGTCGCCGAGCTTCTCCTTCGCGGCGCGGGCGCGCGCCACCAGGTCGGGGTCGGAGGCGGCGGGCAGGTCGCCGGGGCACTCCACGCCGCGCTCGCTGTTCGGGTCGGCCTCCCGGCCGAGCAGCAGCAGGGCGAGCGGCGAGGGCGCGGGGTCGGTGCCGTAGGTCTCGGTGGTGGTGGTCACGGGCGGCTGCCCTCCTGGTGCGGCCGGATCAACACCAGCCTTCTCGTCTATCTGACGTTATCTATGATAACCGGTTGTCGTCAGCCTGACGATGGCCACCGCGTCGATGTGACGAGAACCGCTCACCGGGATGGAGGCTTCCGACGCGAGGACCCGTCGTGCCGTCCGGTTGGCTGGAACCATGAAGGCAATCGTGATCAACCGCTACGGCGGCCCCGACGTGGTCGAGTACACCGAGCTTCCCGACCCGAAGGTCGGCCCCGACACCGTACTCGTCCGCACCCGCGCGGTCGGCGTCAACCCCGTCGACTGGAAGATCCGCGAAGGGCACCTCGACGGCGTCCTCGACGCGCACTTCCCCCTGGTCATGGGCTTCGACCTGGCCGGCACCGTCCAGGCCGTCGGCGGCGCCGTCACCGAGTACGCCCCCGGCGACGAGGTGATCGGCTACGTCCGCAAGGACGTCATCGAGAGCGGCACCTACGCCGAACTCGTCGCCGCCCCCGTCCGCACCCTGGCCCGCAAACCCGCCGCCCTCGACTGGGCCGAGGCCGGCGGCCTGCCCACCGCCGGGCTCACCGCCCGGCAGGCCCTGGTCCACGCGCTCGGACTGCGCCGCGGCGAGACCGTGCTGATCCACAACGCCGCCGGCGGCGTCGGCTCGATCACCTGCCAGGTCGCCACCGCCCTCGGCGCCCGGGTCATCGGCACCTCCGGCGAGCACAACCACACCTTCCTGCGCGGCCTGGGCGTCGAACCCGTCCGGTACGGCGACGGCCTCGCCGACCGGGTCCGCGCGCTGGCCCCCGACGGCGTCGACGCCGCGCTCGACCTGATCGGCGG
>NZ_JBHUWH010000781.1:0-2096 GCF_042670125.1 Kitasatospora sp. NPDC057198
GGAGCCCCCCGCCGGCGGGCGCGGCGGCCGCTGGCTGCGCCGCGGCAGGTCCGAACCGCCCGCCGCCGACCCCGGCGGCCGGGCCGACACCGCCCGCCTCCGGCAGGCCGCCCACCAGCGCGAACGCTGGCCCGACCCGGCCGCCCTGCTGCTCACCGCCCTCGGCACCGGCCCCCGGCTGTGGGAGCGCGGCCCGGACCACCCCGACGCGCTCACCCTCCGGCTCGGCACCGCCGACCTGCCGGCCGGCCCCGGCACCGCGCCCGGCAGCCTGCTGCCCGCCGTCCCGGTCACCGTCGACCTGCAGACCGCCGGCAGCCTCGGCCTGGCCGGCCCCCGGCACCGCCTCACCGGCCTGGCCCGCGCCGCCCTCGCCCAGCTCGCCGCCCTGCACCCGCCCAGCGGGCTCGCCCTGGTCGTGGTCAGCGCCGAACACCCCGCCGAGGACTGGGCCTGGGCCCAGTGGCTCCCGCACCTGCGCCCCGCCCACGGCCAGGCGTGCCGCCTGCTGTACGGCCTCGGCCCGGAGCAGGCCGAGGCCCGGCTCACCGAGCTCGCCGCCGCCACCGCCGGCCCGCCCGCCACCGTCGTCCTGGTCGACGGGGACCCGGGCACCGAGGCCGGCCGGCACGCCCTCGGCCTGCTGCTGCGCCAGGGCCCCGCGGCCGGCGTCTTCGCCCTCTGCCTGGCCGGGACGGCGGAGGAGCTCCCCACCGGCCTCGGCGCGCTGGGCCTGGTCACCGGCGAGGTCTCCACCCGCCTCACCCTGGAGCGCCCCGCCGCCGGCACCCGCGAACGCCTCACCGACGTCGCCCTGGACGCGGTCTCCCCCGCCTGGGCCGAGCGCCTGGCCCGCACCCTCGCCCCGCTCACCGAGACCGACGCCGGGGCGCCGCCGCGCGGCCCGCTCCCCGACGCCCTGCGCCTGCTCGACCTGATGCGCGCCGAATCGCTCTCCCCCGCCCGGCTCGCCGAGGGCTGGCAGTCCCTGCCCGCCGGGGCCGGCGGCGCCACCGCCCTGCTCGGCACCGCCCGGGCCGCCGCCGGCGAGGAGGACTGCACCCTCGACCTCGCCGAGGACGGCGACCACCTGCTGATCGGCGGCGGCCCCGGCTCCGGCAAGTCCGAACTGCTGCGCAGCCTGGCCGCCTCGCTGGCCGTCTCCGAGCGCCCCGACCGCCTGGCCCTGCTGACGGTCGACGGGGACCGCGCGGAGGACGGCGGCCTGGCCGGCTGCACCGACCTCCCGCACGTCACCGCCCACGTCAACGCCGCCGAGGACCCGCGCGGCGCGCTGCTCGCCGCCGAGCGCCTCACCGACGAACTCGCCCACCGCGAAGCCCTGTTCGACGGCCTGACCTTCACCGAGTGGCACACCCGGCGGGCCCTCGCCCTCGACAAGGCCCCCGCCCTGGTCGGCGGCCCCGCCGCCGACCCCGCCGCGCAGGCCCGGGTGATCGAGCCCCGGCGCTCCCCCGACGCTCCCCCGGCCGACGCCGCCCCGCCCCGGCTGGTCGTCCTGGTCGACGACTACGACGCGCTGCTCGGCCCCGCCTCACCCGGCGGCCGCCCGCTGGCCCGCGCCCTCGCCTCCGTCGCGGTGCACGGCGCCCGGCTCGGCGTGCACGTGATCGCCGCGACCGGCTCGCCCGAGGGCACCGCCGGCACCGAGGTCGACGAGGCCGCCCAGCTGCGGATCGCCCTGCGCACCGAGCAGCCCGGCGACTCCGACCTGCTCATCCACCTGCCCGACGCCGCCGCCCTGCCCGGCGCCACCCCCGGCCGCGGCTACCTCCGCCGCCCGGACGGCGCCGTCACCGCCTTCCAGGGCGCCCGGGTCAGCGGCCGCATCCCCCGCACGGCGACGCTCCGGCCCACCGTCGTCGCCCAGCGCCTGGAGGACCACGGCGCCGCGCCCTCCCCCCGTCCGGTCCGCGAACTCGGCAACGGCCCCACCGACCTCGCCCTGCTCGCCTCCGCGCTGCGCCGCGCGACCGAGAGCGCCTAGTAGTGCTTCGTTAGGTTCTGGTTCTGTGTCTGGTTCTTGTGCGGGGTAGGGGGCGGTTGCAGGTGGCACAGGTGCCGGTCCAGCCCTT
>NZ_JBHUWH010000782.1:0-2092 GCF_042670125.1 Kitasatospora sp. NPDC057198
GGCCGGCACCGCCGTGGTGCCGGACCTGGCCGCCGCCGCACCGGACGTCTCCGCCGACGGCAGGACGTACACCGTCCGCCTGCGGTCCGGGCTGAAGTTCGAGGACGGCACGCCCATCACCGCCAAGGACGTCAAGTACGGCATCGAGCGGTCCTTCGACCCGCAGGTGCTGGGCGGCGGCCCGACCCTGCTGGCCGACGAGCTCGACCAGGGCCAGAACTACCGGGGGCCGTACAGCGACAGCGACCCGGACAAGCTGGGCCTGCAGTCGGTGCGCACGCCGGACGACCTCACCCTGGTGTTCACCCTCGCCAAGCCGAACGCCGACTTCCGCTACCTGCTGACCCTGGGCGCCACCGCGCCCGTCCCGAAGAGCGCCAACACCCGCGAGGAGTACGCCCGGCACCCGGTCTCCTCGGGGCCGTACAAGTTCCGCACCGTGCAGGTCGGCAAGAGCTACGAACTCGAGCGCAACCCCGCCTGGGACCGGAGCAGCGACCCGCTGCGCAAGGCGCTGCCGGACCGGATCCGACTGACCGTCAGCACCAGCGCCGACGAGATCGACTCCCAACTGCTCTCCGGCGACCTCGACCTCGACCTGTCGCAGGCCGGCCTGCAACCCGCCGCCCGGGCCCGGGTGCTCACCGACCCCGGCCTGAAGGCGAACACCGACGACCCGGCCACCGGCACGCTGCGCTACGTGGCCGTCGTTCCGGCGGTCGCGCCGTTCGACAACCAGCACTGCCGCAACGCGGTGCTGTACGCGGCCGACACCACCGCCCTGCAGACCGCGCGCGGCGGCCCGGAGGTCGGCGAGCCGAGCGGCTCGATGCTCCCGCCGACCTCGACCGGCTGGGACGACTACGACCCGTACGGCCTCAGGGCCGGCCGGCCCGACCAGGCCAAGGCCAAGTCCGAACTCGCCGCCTGCGGCAAGCCCTCCGGGTTCTCCACCACGCTGGTCACCCGCAGCAACAACCCCAAGGAGCAGGCCGCGGCGGCGGCCCTGCAGAACTCGCTCAAGGCGGTCGGCATCAACGCCACCGTCGAGACCTTCGACCTCTCGAAGACGTTCGACACCATCGGCTCGCCGAGCACCGTCAAGAGCAAGGGCTACGGGCTGATCATGTCCGGCTGGACCTCCGACTACCCGACGGGCAGCGGCTTCCTCCGGGAACTCACCGACGGCCGGCGGATCCACGACACCGGCAACTTCAACCTGCCCGGCATCAACGACCCCGAGATCAACGGGTGGTTCGACCAGGCCGCGGCGCAGACCGACCCGGCCAAGGCCGCCGACCTCTACAAGAAGATCAACCACAAGGTCACCGACGGCGCCTACTACCTGCCGTACTCCGTCACCCGCGCGCTGAACTACCGCAACCCGCGCCTGACCAACGTCTACGTCACCGACGCCTACGGCGGCGTCGACATCCAGGCGCTGGGCGTCTCCGACGGCAACTGACGGCAACTGACGGCAGCGGGACGGCAGGGGGACGGCGGCACGGCGCGGTGCACACCGGAAGGCTAGAAAGGTCTGGACCACCTCGTCAATAGGGCCGGGCGGAAAGGCGTCGCGCATTCCGCTCGGGCCGCCGGAGAATACCGCTGAATATCGGGTTCCGCTTCGGTGGATCGCGGCGTCCGCCCTGGTGGGGGCCGGTCGGACGCACCGGAACCGACGGTTCGGGCGGGGGCGCCGCCGCACCGGGAGTGACAGTAAAGGTTCCTGACATTCCGTCAGTTCGATTTCACCATTCCTTTCCCGACCTATTGACAGGTCTGGACCATTTGGAGTTGAGTCGCCGCGGGTTCCCTGCCCCGCCCCGTCCTTCCCCCACGAGGAGTGGCACATGAACAAGCAAAAGATCGCCGCACTGCTGACCGGCGCGCTGGCCGCGACCGGCCTGGCCGTCATGCTGCCCGCCACGTCGACCGCGGCCGCAACCTGCGTGGCCCCGTACTCGGCGTCGCAGGTGTACACCGGCGGCATGTCGGCCTCGTACAACGGGCACAACTGGAACGCCAAGTGGTGGACCCAGGGCGAGACGCCGAGCACCGGCGGCTCCGGCGTCTGGTCCGACCAGGGCGC
>NZ_JBHUWH010000783.1:0-2089 GCF_042670125.1 Kitasatospora sp. NPDC057198
CCCTTCGGCGCGCCCGGGGCGGCCCGGACCTCCAGCAGGGTGAATCCGCGCCCCGACACGCCGCTTTCGGGGTGGTTCCTCCCGCTTCGGGGCAGTGCGCCGCACCCGCGCCACCGTCCGATCGTTCTAATCTGACGACTGTCATATCCCCGTCGGCACCTGGATGGATCTCATGTCAGCGGCCCCGCCCGACAACGACGTGCTCTGGGCCCGAGGGATCGTCAAGTCCCACCACGGCACCCCCGCCCTGCGCGGCGTCTCGCTGGGCGTCCGCGAGGGCGAGATGCTCGCCGTCACCGGCCCGCGCGGCTCCGGCAAGTCCACCCTGCTCGGCTGCCTGTCCGCGCAGCTCCCGGTCGACGAGGGCGAGGTGCTGTTCCACGGCGCCCCCGTGCACACCCTGGGCCGGGCCGGGCGCGAGAAGCTCCGCCGCGAGCGCTTCGGCTACGTCGGCCCCGAACCGCACCTGGTGCCGGAACTGACCGCCCTGGAGAACGTCGCGCTCCCGCTGCAGCTGGCCGGCGCCGGCCACCGGGCCGCGTACCGGGCCGCCGGCGAGTGGCTGGAGCGCCTCGACGTCGCCGAGTGCGCCAAGCTGCGGCCCGCCGACCTGCGGCAGGACCTCCGCCAGCGAATCGCCGTCGCCCGTGCCCTGGCCCCCGAGCCGCCGGTGGTCTTCGCCGACGACCCCACCGCCCCGCTGCACCACGACGCCCGCGAGCAGGTCATGCGGATACTGACCAGCGCCGCCCGCTCGCACGCGCTGACCCTCGTCATGGCCACCCACGACCCGGCGCTCGCCCGGTACGCCGACCGCACCGTCCGACTGGTCGACGGCCTGGTCGACGATCCGGTCGCGGCCGCCGAGCCCGACGAGCCCGCCGCCGTCGCCGCCACCGGGCACTGAGGGGCCGGCCGTGTACTACCTCAGACTCGCCCGCGGCTACCGCGTCCTCGACCTCGCCCGCGGGCTGCTCACCGCGACCGCCGCCGCCGTGGTCGCCGCCCTCCTGCTGCGCGCCCTCGGCCGCGCGCTGAACGGCACCGGGGGCAACCTCGAACGGCTGCTCTGGTGCCTGCCGCCGCTGGCCGCCGTCGCCTGGTTCGCCGCCGCCGCGGCCCGCGCCGTCCCCGCCCAGCACCCCGAGCGGATCACCGGCCTCACCGCCGCCGGTGCCGGTCCGGCCCGGATCAGGCTGCTGGTGGCCGGCGAGATCGCGCTCGCCTGCGCGCTCGGTTCGGCGTTCACCCTGCTGCTGTTCCTGATCCTGCGCAACGACATCGCCGGGCCCTCGCTCGCCCCCGACATCGGCATGGGCGTCCCGCTGCCCCCCGCCGCCCCGGTCGCCCTGCTCGCGGTGCTCCCGCTGGTCGCCGGCGTCTCCGCGGCCTGCGCGGTCCGCTTCCCCGAGGGCCTCCCGGGCCGGCCCGCCGAACCCGCCCGCGCCCGGTACACCGCGCTGCGGCTGCTGCTGCCCGCGCCCGTGCTGCTCGCCGGGCTCGGCCTGGAGCTCTACGGGCTGCGCCCCGACGCGACCGACGCCGAGCGCACCCTCGCCCTCCCCGGCGGGCTCCCCGCCACCAGCCCCGCCCTGCTCACCGGCTGGGTGCTGGCCGCCCTCGCCCTCGCCCTGTGGACCGGCCCGCTGCTCGCCCTGGCCGGGCGGCTGCTCGCGCTGCGCCGGCCGGAGCCGCCGCGCCTGCTGGCCGGCCGCGGCCTCACCGCGCAGGCCCGCGGCCTCGGCACACCGCTGGCCGTGCTCACCGCGGCCCTCGCCCTGGTGCTGGTCGCCTGGCGCGGCTGGGCCCGGACCGGGACCGAGGTGCCCGCCCTCACCCTGGTCGAGGGCGCCCTCGTCGTGGCCTGCGCGGTCGCGGCCCTCGCCGCCCGGTTGCACGAACTGCGCGCCGACCGCCGCCCGACCCTCGACGCCCTCGACCGCCTCGGCGCTCCGTCCGGCCTGCTCGCCCGCACGGTCGCCCTGCGCGCCCTCGCCGCGGCCGCCGTGCTGCTGCTGACCGGCGGCCTGACCGTGCTGCTCTGCCCGCTGTAGGGGCGGACGACGAGACCGGGGCCCGGGAGGACGCG
>NZ_JBHUWH010000784.1:0-2068 GCF_042670125.1 Kitasatospora sp. NPDC057198
GGGCCGGAGTGCGCGGCGGGCCGGGCCCGGGGGCCGTTCAGTGGGCCGTCAGGGGGTGGTCGCGGGGTAGGAGACGACGTTGCTGGGGCCGCCGAAGGCGGGGTCGACGGTGCGGCCGGTGCCGTTGATCACCGAGTCGATGCCGCCGGTGCCGTTCAGGAAGACGGTCAGCAGGTCGTGGAACTTGACGCCGGGGGTGGTGGGCGCCTGGAAGGCCGTCGAGTTGCGGATGTCGACGCCCTGGTTGAAGTAGGAGTAGCTGCCCATGCCCCAGCCCTCGAAGGTCTTGACCTTCGGGCCGACGGCGAACGCCGGGTACCCCTTCTGCTGCGCGCTCGCCATCCACGCGGCCTGGTTGGGCACGTCGTAGGGGTTCTCGTTCTGGAAGAACACCACCTGGCCGTGCTCGCCGTTCCACTCGACCTCGGTCTTCTGGAAGTGCTCGACGGCCAGGCCGGTAGCGGTGACCCGGTCGCCGTTGACGGCCAGTCCGGTGTCGCTGCGGGCGCTGGTCCAGCTGCCGCCGCCGGTGCCGTGGTCGGCGCGCCAGATCCAGGCGTCGTCGATCAGGGTGTCGTCGCTGTTGACCTCCAGCGCGGTGTCGGCCGCGCCGTTCAGGGCGCCGCCGACCCGGAAGAACACGTCGGACAGGGCGATCGGGTCGGCGCGGTGCGAGTCGTGGGCGCCCCGGTTGCCGATCTGCACCAGCACCTTGGACTTCTTCTCCCCGGCGTCGACGATCAGGCCGGAGAGGTTGACGCCGTCCACGTCGTCGACCTTGATCGCGGCGTTGCCGCCGGTCGGGACGAGGGTGGCGAAGCCGAGGCCGATCACCTGGGTGCCGGGGCGGGTGACCCTGATCGCCTCGGGCAGCTCGTACACGCCGGGGGTGAACAGCAGGTTGCGGCCGGCCCGGAGGGCGGCGTTGATCTGCTTGACGTCGGCGCCGGGGCGCACCACGTAGAAGTCGTCCAGGCCGATCGAGCGGCCCTGGGTGGGGCCGTCCTGCCAGCTGGTGCCGCGGGAGTCGCGCCGGGCGTCGGGGACGAGGACGCGGTAGCGGCCCTGGTCGTCCAGGTACAGGTAGGGGGCCTCGCGGGTGACCGGGCAGGTGTCGAGCGTGGTGTACGGGGAGGCGGCCGGGTCGGTGGAGAAGGACTGCGCGGGGGCGCCCTCGGTGCCGCAGAACACCTGGTTCCAGACGCCGTTGGTCCAGCCGTCCAAGCGGCTGTTGCGGGTGAAGTACTGCTGCTGGGAGCCGTTGATCACGGTGCCGCCGGTGAATTCGGAGTCGGCGACGAAGCCGCCGCTGGCCCAGGCGGGCGAGCCGGTGCAGTAGTCCATCAGCGTCACGTTGCCGTTCATCCGGACCCGGCGCAGCGGTGCGGCCTGGGAGACCGCCCAGAAGTCGGTGCCGCCGTAGCAGCCGCTCTGGCCCGCGACGTTGACGGTGAGGTTGCTCAGCGAGCGCCAGAAGTTGGTGGTGGCGTAGCACTGGGACTGGTCGCCGCCGACGCACTGGTTGTAGACGTTGACGGAGCCGTTGACCACCACGTCGCCGGGGTTGCGGCCGAGGCCGGCGACGCTCTCGTAGAAGCCGACCGGGAAGACCAGCGGGTCGGCGGTGGTGCCGTAGGTGCCGGGCTTGAAGAGGATCGCGTAGCGCTCGGGGCCGAACTCGTTGCCGGCCTGGACCTGGGCGAGGGCGTTCAGCCGGTCCTGGATCTCGGCCTTGGGCATGGCCGGGTCGAGGACGATCACGTTCGCGCCGAGGCTGCCGCCGCCGGGCGGCACCGGGGCCGCGGCGGCCTGGGTGGTGGGGGCGACGAGGGCCGCGACCAGGGCGGTGGCGGCGGCGGCCGCGAGGCCGTAGCGGCGGGACCGGGGAGCTCGGTTCATGGGGGTGCACACCCGTCTGGTGGGGTCCGGGGGACGGCGGCCGGGGGCGCCGCGCGCGTGACCGCGCGTCGGTCGCGGACCCCGGCCGCTTACTTCACGCCGAGATTTAACGTATGAGAAAAGGGGGCGTCAAGACCCGCGGCAGCTTCGGTGCGGGCGGCCCCCGCCG
>NZ_JBHUWH010000785.1:0-2036 GCF_042670125.1 Kitasatospora sp. NPDC057198
GTGCTGCTGACGGCCGGAGCCCATCGGAGGTTCGTGCTGCTGCGTGTCTCTGACAGAACCAGAAGCCGATGCGCGCTCCGGCAGTGAACCTCTCGCAGACCCGGGCTCGCCGTTCCCCGAGCCCCTGGCGGGGCTCTTCCTTCGCCGTCTCTAAGGTCGTGGGTGTGGCGAACACGGAGATCAGCCCCACCGCTCGGGCGTTGCGGGCGTTGGAGGTGCTGCGGGAGCGGCCCGGGACGACGTCGGAGCAACTGGCGGAGCGGCTGGGGGTGAGCGACCGGGCGGCGCGGCGGTACGTGGCGATCCTGCGGGAGGCCGGGGTGCCGGTGGAGTCGGAGCGGGGGCCGTACGGGGGCTACCGGCTGGGGCGGGGGGCGCGGCTGGCGCCGGTCTCGTTCACCCAGGAGGAGGCGCTCGGGCTGGTGATGGCGGTGCTGGACGGGCGGCCGGCGGCCGCCGATCCGGAGGACCCGGTGGGGGCGGCGCTGGGGAAGGTGGTCCGGGCGCTGCCCGAGGCGATCGGGCGGCAGGCGGCCGCGCTGCGGGCGCACGCGGCGGCGGCACCCGACCCGTACCCCGCGCACCCGGACCCGGCGGTGGTCAGCACGCTGGTCGAGGCGATCGCGGCGCGGCGCCGGGCGGTGGTGGACTACCGCAGCGGCGGCGGGGGCGAGTGGCGGGCCGAGGTCGACCCGTGGGCGGTGGTGGTGCGCCGGGGCCGCTGGTACCTGCTGTGCCACTCGCACCGGGCCGACGCCGTCCGCACCTACCGGATCGACCGGGTCCGGGCCGCCGAGCGCTCCGGCACGCCGTTCGACCCGCCGGAGGGTCTCGACCCCGTCGCGGTGCTGGAGCAGCACCTCGGCACCGGCTGGGCGTTCCGCACCCGGGTGCTGTTCGAGGCCCCGTTCGAGCAGGTCGCCCCGTGGGTCGGCCCGACCATGGGACGGCTCGAACCGGCGGGCGGGCACTGCCTGTTGGAGGGCAGCACCCGCAACCCGGCGATGTACGCGGGGGAGTGGCTGGCGGCCGTCCCGTTTCCGTTCAAGGTCCTGGAGGGGCCCGAACTGCGGTCGGCGGTGGCCGCGTTGGCGTCCCGGTTCGCGGCGGCGGCCGGGGAGCCGGGCGCCCGGGGCTGAGGCGGGACACCGGACTATCCTGTCGATCATGACGGAGAAGCAGTCGCAGGACGGACCGGCCGACTGGGCCCGGGAGTTGGCCGCCGGCCGGGCTCCGGTCGAGGAGCACTGGCGACGCCTGCCGGGGTGGGACCAGGGGATCGAGATGCGCCGGCTGCTGCCCCGGCTGTTCCGCCTGCTGGAGGAGGCCACCGGCCCCGGCCGGACCGGCCTGCTGGAGGTCCTGGCGAACCGTGCGGACGATCTTCGGCGGACCCGCTCGGCGGACCGGGAGTGGGCGCTGCCGCTGTACACCGCCGAGTGGGAACGGTTCGTCGGACTGCTCGGCGACGAACGGGCGGAGACCAGACGCCTGGCCGCCCGGCTGCTGGCGGCGGTGCGGCCCGGACGCCCGGAGGCGACCGCCGCGCTGAAGGACCGGGCGCGGGTCGAGCCGTCGCCGGAGACCCTGGCCCAATTGCTCACCGCCGTCGGTGCGCAGGGCCCGGGAGACGGGGCCGCCGCCTGGCTGCGCCGCTGGCTCGACCACCCCGCACCCCCGGTGCGGCTCTCCGCCGCGCTGGCTCTGCTCGAACTGCCGGACGGGGGCGGGGCGGGGAACGACGGCGCGGGGGCCGACGGCCTCGGCGAGCGGGCGGCGCGGCTGTTGGGCGAGCCCGGGGCGTGGCAGGGGCGGCCGTACCCGCCCGCCGGCCCGTTCGGCCCCGCGCTGCGCGACCGCCCCCGGGAGGCGGCCCGGTTCGTCGCCGCGCTGGCCGGGCGGCCCGGGGGGACGGAACGGCGGGTCGCGGTCGGGGTGGCCCTCGAGCAGTTGCGGCGGTGGCGCCACCCCGCCGAGGCACACTGGCGCACCGTGCTCGGCGCCGGGGAGGGTGACCACGCAGCCGGGTCCCTGCC
>NZ_JBHUWH010000786.1:0-2034 GCF_042670125.1 Kitasatospora sp. NPDC057198
CCGACGCGCGGGTGGCCGACGCGCGGCGCGAGTTCCACCACCGGCTCTCCACGAAGATCATCCGCAAGAACCAAGCGGTGGCAGTGGAAGACCTGGCGGTCAAGGCACTTGCGCGCACGCGCATGGCCAAGTCCGTGCACGACGCCGGCTGGTCGCGGTTCACGGCCGTGCTGGAGTACAAGGCCGCCCGCTACGGACGGCAGTTCGTCCGGATCGGCCGCTTCGAGCCCACCAGCCAGGTGTGCTCGCACTGCGGCGTCAAGGACGGACCCAAACCCCTGCACGTCCGCGAGTGGACGTGCAGCGGGTGCGGGACGATCCTGGACCGGGACGTGAATGCGGCGGTCAACGTCGCCAAGGCCGCCGGACCGGCGGTGACAGCCTGTCGAGCGCAGATAAGACGGGCACCCGTGCTCGCACCGCGTGAAGAAGCAGGAACCCATCCGAAGCCCCCCAGCGGTGGGGGGCAGGCGGGAATCCCCGGCCGTCGGGCCTGGAAGGAAGTTAACGTGTGGACATGGACCGCGAGCAGCGCCCCGCCGCCGCCCACCGGGTGATGCGCCAGGACGACAACGGCAACCGCTTCCTGCTCGCCCGCGGCCTGGACCGGGCCGCCGCCGAGGCACTGGCCGCCGAGTTCGAGGCCCGCGGCCACAAGCAGCTCTACTGGGTCGAACCCGAGGACCCCGAGAGCCACCAGGACCCCGAGGGCCACCAGGACCGCGCCTGAGCCCACCCCCGCCCCCGCCCGCCTACCATGGCGCCCGGCGGCGGCCGCCGCCCCAGCACGTGTGCGGAGGAGACCCGGTGGGCGTCGAGATCGAGCGCAAGTTCCTCGTGGCGGACGGTGCAGCCGTCCCCGACGGACGGGAGTCCGACGTCCGGCAGGGGTACTTGGCGGCCAACCCCGAGGGCGGCGAGGCACGGCTGCGCCGGCAGGACGGCGCCTACTCGCTGACCGTCAAGCGCGGCTCCGGACCGGTCCGCGGCGAGTGGGAAACCCCGCTGGACACCGAGCAGTTCGCCGTCCTGTGGCCCGCCACCGACGGCAGCCGGATCCACAAGACCCGCCGGGTCGTCCCGCTCGGCCCGCACGAGGCCGTGGTCGACACCTTCCACGGCCGGCTCGCCGGACTGCGCACCGTCGAGGTCGAGTTCGCCGACCGCCGGGCCGCCGCCGCGTTCACCCCGCCGCCCTGGTTCGGCCCCGAGGTCACCGACCGCCCCGCCTTCGCCAACCGGAACCTGGCCACCGCCACCGAACCGCCCCGCCCCTGGTACGCGGTCGGCTCCGGCGCGGCGGGCGCGAGGCCGGCGGTGCCGGGCCTGATCGACACGGTGGCCTGGGTCCGCCTGGAGGACGGCCGGATCCTGTGTGCCCGCCCGCGCGGCAAGGACGCCTTCTACATCCCCGGCGGCAAGCGCGAGGGCGGCGAGAGCGACCTGCAGACCCTGCTCCGCGAGGTCGCCGAGGAACTCTCCGTCACCCTCCTTCCCGACACCGTCACCCACGTCGACACCTACCGGGCCGCGGCCCACGCCCAGGCCCCCGGCACCCTGGTCTCGATGGCCTGCTACACCGCCGACTACACCGGCACCCTCACCGCCGGCAACGAGATCGAGGAACTCGCCTGGTTCTCCTACGCCGACCGCGACCGCGTCCCCCCGGTCGACCAGGACCTCTTCGACGACCTCCACCGCGACGGCCTCCTGCACTAGGTCCGGTCCGGCAAGATCGGCCGGACAGGTTCTAGCGCCGCAACCGCTGCCCGGCACGCCGGGACGCCCGGTCTGTACGCCAATCGGACAGACGACCCGTATGCCGGGATAGCGGTGCGATTCCCTGGGTATGGCAGAGTTCGGCAGCATTCGTCACGATCCGTGAGCCCGCGGCGGCACGGCGTGGCGGCGGCCCGCGCCCCGGCGACCCGCCGGGGGCGTCCCAGTGGCGGCGGGAGGCCCCGTAGGTGGCGAAGCCGGGTGACGGCGGGGGAGAGCGGGAGGCGGCCGGCCTGCCCCCGCGCGGTGCGCGGC
>NZ_JBHUWH010000787.1:0-2017 GCF_042670125.1 Kitasatospora sp. NPDC057198
GCACCGCGCCGCTGGCCGCGCTGCTCACCGGTGTCCTGGCGCTGGTCCTGGTCTTCCTGGCGGCCGCGCTGCCGCGGGCGCTGGACCGCGGCGCGGACCGGGCGCTGCGCGCCCTCCTGGACGGGTACGGCCCGGTCGCCACCAGCGTGGTGGTGACCGCGGGTCCGCAGGCCGACGGCGGCGACCCGGCCCGGCAGCTGGACGCCACCGCGGCCCGGCTGACCGGCCTGGTCTCCCCGCAGCTGCCGCTGGACGCGAGCGGCCCGGTGTACGGGCGCCGGGGGACGGAGCCGCGTTCGCTGCCCGCCCCCGGGCTGGACCGCCCGGAGGGCGTCTCGCCCGAGGTCGCCCTGGTGTACCAGCACGGGGCGCGCGAGCGCCTCCACCTGACGGCCGGTCAGTGGCCGGACGGGGAGCCGGACGGAGGGACGAGCGGGGGGACGGACGGGGGGACGGTGCCGGTCGCGCTGGCGGCGTCCACCGCCGCGACGCTGAAGGTGGAGCTCGGCGCGGTGCTCGACGGCGGCCTCTCGGTGCTCTCCCCCGTCACCCGGTTGAAGCCGCAGCGGATCCGGGTGGTGGGCCTGTACGCCGTGGACGACCCGGCCGACCCGTTCTGGGCCGACCTGCGGTGCGCGGTCGGGGTGTGCCGGAACCTGGCTCCCCCGCCCGGTCCGGGGGCCCCGCCGCTGGCGTACTGGTACGCCGTGGCGCTGACCGGCGAGAAGTCGGTGCCCCGGCTGAGCACCTGGGGCACCGGCGCCGAGGACTTCTGGCGGCTGCCGGTGCGGACGGGCGCGCTGCGGGCGGACCTGATGGCGGACACCTCCTCGGCGCTGGCGGCCGTCACCACGGGCCCGGTGGCGGTCCGGATCACCACCGGCCTGGAGCGGCCGAACGTGCGGGTCACCTCCGGCCTGCGGACGGCGATCGACACCGCCCGGCAGCGGCAGGCGGCGATCGACTCGATCACGGCGGTCGGCCCGGCCGGGGCCGCGGGCGTGGCCGCCGTGGTGCTGTGCCTGGCGGCGGCGCTGGGGGTCGAGCGGCGCTCGGCGGAGCTGCGGCTGCTGCGGGCCCGGGGCGCCGGGACGGGCGGGGTGCTGCGGCGGCTGCTGGGCGAGGGGGCGCTGACCGTGCTGCCCGGGGCGGTGCTGGGCTGGGCGGCCGCCTTCCTGCTGCTGCCGACGCCGCGCTGGGTTCCGGCGGCGCTCGCGGCGGGGGCGGTGGCGCTGCTGGCGCTGCTGGCGTTCCCGGTGCGGGCGGCGCTGCTGCTGCGCGGCCGGGCGGGCCGGGCCCGGCCGGGGCGGCGGCTGCTGGCCGAGGGCGCGGTGCTGGTGGTGACGGCGGCGGCGGTGGCCCAGCTGGTCCGGCGCGGGGTGGCGCCGCTGGGCGAGGGGGTGGATCCGCTGCTGGTGGCGGCGCCGCTGCTGCTGTCGCTGTCCGGTGCGCTGCTGCTGGCGCGGGTGCAGCCGGTGCTGATCGGCTGGTGGGCGCGCCGGGCGGGGCGGTGGCCGGGGGCGGTGGGTTTCCTGGGGCTGGCGCGGGCGGCCCGGGGCGGTGGCGGGCGGCGCGCGCGGCCCTCGGTGCTGCCGCTGCTGGCCCTGGTGCTGGCGGTGGCGTGCGGCGCGGTGGGCGCGGACGTGCTGGGTTCGGTGGACTCGGACCGGCTGCGGGTGGCCCGGTACGGCCTGGGCGGGGACGCCTGGGTGACCGCGGGGCTGAACGGCGCGCTGCCGCCGTCGTTCCTGGAGGCCGCGGACCGGCTGCCGGGGGTGGAGACCTCGCTGCCGGTGTGGATCGACGACGACGTGGTGATGTCGGTCGGCGGCGGTGCCTCGGTGCGGGTGAACGTGGTGGCGGCCGATCCGGTCCGGTACGCGCGGCTGGCCGAGGTGGCCGGGCGGGGCCGGTTCGACCCGGCGCTGCTGGCGGGCGCCGCGGACGGCGGGCGGCTGCCCGCGCTGGTCAGCGGGGACCTGCCCGCGGGCGACTTCAGTCTGCGGCTGGCGGGCGG
>NZ_JBHUWH010000788.1:0-2013 GCF_042670125.1 Kitasatospora sp. NPDC057198
CCTTCGGTGGGCGGTGAGCGGCGGGCCCGGTGGGCCGGCCGTCAGCTCTGGTTGTAGAAACCTGATTCGTCCAGCGGGCGGTCGATGACCGTCACCTCGACGTCGGCCGGGGTGAGCAGGAACACCCGGCGGGCGATCCGCTCGATGCCGCCGCGAGTGCCGAAGATCAGGCCGGAGGCGAAGTCGACCATCCGCTTGGCCTCGGCGTCGTCCATCTCGGTGAGGTCCATGACCACCGGGGTGGCGGCGCGGATGTGCTCGCCGACGGTGCGGGCGGCCTCGAAGCCCGTCGGACGGAGCGAGACGATCCGGGAGGGGCCGGTCTGGACGCTCGGCAGCGTCTCCTCGCCCTCCCAGGGCTCCTCGTACATCGCGGCCGGGTAGCTGCCGGAAGGCATCAGCCACCCGTTGTGGTGCTCGTCGCGAAGTGCTCCCATTAGCCGCGCCTCCCTGTCTCGTTCCGTACTCGTCCCCCGGGTGACGACGGGTCGTTTTGACACGTCATCCACTTGTTGGAACTGTCCGAGTATCGCACTGATCACCGCAGATGTGCCCGCTTGTGCCCACTGGACGGGTTGTGGCGCGTGGGGAAATCCGTGGTTGCTCCGTGCATGTCCGGATATCCACAAGGACGTCACCGGCCGGTGAACGGTTGCGCGCGACGACCCTATCGGCGTCACCCGGAGGCTAGTTGACGCGCTGTCAACAATCATGTAACGGCTTCACCCGCAGGGTGGCGGGTCGCGGCCGAGGGGCGCGCACACGGGGGTGGCGCGGTGGGGGTGGTGCGGCGTGCGGCGGGGGTGACGTGGCCGGGGTGACGCGGCCGGGGTGACGTGGCGGGGCGGTGCGGCGGTGGTCACTCGCCGGTGGTGCCGTCGATCCGTTCCCTGAGCAGGTCGGCGTGGCCGTTGTGGCGGGCGTACTCCTCGATCATGTGCACCAGGATCCAACGCAGCGTCACTTCGTTGTCGCGCCAGCGGCCCTTGCCGACCGCGTCCAACGAGACGCCTTCGACGGCGGACCGGGCGAAGGCCACCTCCTCCTGCCAGCGGGCGGTGTCGGCGACCGGGTCGGCCCCGTCCACCAGATCGAAGTCGCCGTCCGGGAACTCCTCCGACCAGTAGCGGCCGGACTCGTCGAGCTCCTGGCCGTCCAGCACCTTGCGGAACCAGGTGCGCTCCACCTCCGTCATGTGCCGGACCAGCCCGAGCAGGGAGAGCGAGGACGGCGGGCAGGTGCGTTCGCGCAGCTGTTCGGGCGTCAGGCCCTCGCACTTGAGGGCGAGCGTGGCCCGGTGGAAGTCCAGCCAGGCGCCGAGCATCACCGCCTCGTCGGCGGCGAAGGGCGGGCTGGTACGGATGGTGGCGGGGCTGCTGTCCGTCATGTGGACATGGTGGGGCAGAGCGGGCCGACCGGGCGAACCCTTTTCGGGCCGGTCCCGGTCGAGTGCGACCGGCGGCGGTGCGACAGGGATGGTGCTTCGAGGCGTGCGCCGTGGTAGGAAGAGCGGATCATCGGATGCTGCGGCGGGGGAACGGTCAGGTGCAGACGTGCGCAAGGGGATGACGGGGGCTCAGCTGGCGCTGCGCTTCCTGCTGGAACTGGCCTCACTGGTGGCCCTGGCGGTCGGCGGGTACGGGACCTGGTCGGACGGCCCGGTCGCCCTCCGGGTGCTGATCGCACTCGCGCTACCAGCGCTCGCGATCCTGCTCTGGGGACGCTACGCGGCGCCCCGACGGTCGGTGCGGGGCTCGGCGGCCCTCTGGTACGGGGTGCAACTGCTGGTCTGGGGCGGCTCGGTCGCCCTGCTGGCGATCGGTGGACACCCCCGGTGGGCGCTCGGCCTCGGCGCCGTGATGGTCGTCAACACGGTGGTGCTGCGCTCGCTCGGCGAGTGGTCGCCCGAGATCGAGCACTAGTAGTGCTTCGTTAGGTTCTGGTTCTGTGTCTGGTTCTTGTGCGGGGTAGGGGGCGGTTGCAGGTGGCACAGGTGCCGGTCCAGCCCTTGAG
>NZ_JBHUWH010000789.1:0-2004 GCF_042670125.1 Kitasatospora sp. NPDC057198
GGACCGGACCGGCCCCGCACCCGCCGAGCGACCCAGGAGAGCGCCGTGACGCCAGAGCCGCACGACCCCACCACCGACCGGACGGCGGCCCCCCGCCGGCGGACCGTACTGGCGGCGCTCGGCGCCCTCCCGGTGCTCGCCGCGACGACGGGAGCGACGGGAGCAGCGGGAGCGGCGGGGGCGGCCGCGACGACCGCGAGCGCGGCGGCGGCCGGGACGGCGGTGCTGATCGACCCGTCGGTGCGGCGCCAGAGCATCCGGGGCTTCGGCGGCATGAACCACCCGCTCTGGGCCGGCGACCTGACCGCCGAGCAGCGCGAGACCGCGTTCGGCAACGGCCCCGGCCAGCTGGGCTTCAGCATGCTGCGGATCCACGTCGACGAGGACCGGGCGAACTGGAGCCGCGAGGTGGCGACCGCGAAGCGGGCGGCCGAACTGGGCGCGATCGTCTTCGCCTCGCCGTGGAACCCGCCGGCCGCCATGGTGGAGACCTTCGTCCGCAGCAGCCAGAGCAACGCCCGCCGCCTGCGGTACGACATGTACGGCGCGTACGCCCAGCACCTGGAGGACTTCCGGGTGTTCATGGCGGACAACGGGGTCGAGCTGTACGCCGTCTCGGTGCAGAACGAGCCCGACTACGCGCAGGACTGGACGTGGTGGACGTCCGACGAGATCGTCCGCTTCCTGCGCGAGAACGCGGGCGCGATCGGCACCCGGGTGATCGCCCCGGAGTCCTTCCAGTACGTGAAGTCCCTCTCCGACCCGGTCCTGAACGACCCGGTGGCGCTCGCCAACCTGGACGTCCTGGGGGCGCACCTGTACGGCACACCGTTCGCGAACTTCCCCTACCCGCTGTTCCAGCAGAAGGGGCAGGGCAAGGAGCTGTGGATGACGGAGGTGTACTACCCCAACAGCTCCGACTCCGCGGACCTGTGGCCGCAGGCGCTCGGCGTCGGCGAGCACATGCACCACGCGCTGGTGGACGGCGGCTTCCAGGCGTACGTGTGGTGGTACATCCGGCGCGGCTACGGGCCGATGCGCGAGGACGGGCGGATCAGCAAGCGCGGCGCGGTGATGGCGCACTTCGCGAAGTTCGTCCGCCCCGGGCACGTGCGGCTGGACGCGCCCGCGAACCCGCAGTCGGGCGTGTGGACCTCGGCGTACCGGGGCGGCTCCGCGGTGACGGTGGTGGCCGTCAACCAGGGCACGGCGGCGGTGAGCCAGCAGTTCACCCTGGCGGGCGGCACCGCCCCGGCCGGGGTGTCCGCCTGGGTGACGGACGCCACCAGGACGCTGGCGGCCCAGGCCGGGCCCGCCCCGTCGGGCGGGTCGTTTACGGCGGTGCTGCCCGCGCAGAGCGTCACCACCTTCGTCGTCTCCCTCGTCGCGGTCGAGCCGATGCCGCCGACGGCGCCCGGCACGCCGGTGGCGGGGGAGGTGACGGCCACCTCGGCCGCCCTGTCCTGGGCGCCGTCGACCGACGACGTCGGGGTGGTGCGCTACGACGTGGTGCGGGTGGACGGCTCCGGCGAGAGCGTGGTCGCCTCGACCACCACCGGCCGGGTCACCGTCACCGGCCTGGCCGCGGGCACCGCGTACGCGTTCGCGGTGTACGCCTTCGACGCCCCGGGCAACCGTTCGCCGCGCTCGGCGACCGTCGCGGTGACCACGGCCGCGGCCCCGGCGGGCGGCTGCGGGGTCGACTACCGGGTGACCAACAGCTGGGGCGGCGGGTTCCAGGGCGAGATCGTGCTCCGCAACACCGGGACGGCCGCGCTGTCCGGCTGGACGCTGTCCTTCGCGTTCACCGCCGGGCAGGTGATCGGCCAGATGTGGGGCGGCACCGCGACGCAGAGCGGGGGCGCGGTGAGCGTGGTCCCGGCGGACTACACCCGGACGGTCCCGGCCGGCGGCTCGGTCACCCTCGGCTTCATCGCCACCCAGGGCGCCGCCAACCCCGCCCCGGCCGCCTTCGCGCTGATCGGCGCCGCCTGCGGCTGATCC
>NZ_JBHUWH010000790.1:0-1995 GCF_042670125.1 Kitasatospora sp. NPDC057198
GGCGAAGGCCCCGACAAGCGCCTGATCGCCTACACCGTCCCCCACGGCAACACCGACACCAGCACCAGCACCCTGCGGCAGTTCCTCTCCGAACAGCTCCCCGACTACATGGTCCCCGCCGTATTCGTCGAGCTGGAACGGCTCCCGCTGACCCTGAACGGGAAGGTGGACCGCAAGGCCCTGCCCGAGCCGGACCTGTCGGATGCGGCGGCCGGGGCGGCTCCCCGGAGTGCGGCGGAGGAGATCATGCGCGGTCTGTTCGAGGACGTCCTGGGTGTGGCGGGTGTCGGCGTCCACGACGATTTCTTCGAGCTGGGCGGGCATTCGCTGATGGCGACGCAGCTGATCGGCCGCATCCGTTCGGCGCTGGGCGTGGAGATGCCGCTGCGGGTGCTGTTCGAGGCCCGCACTGTCGCGGGCGTGTGCGCCCGGCTGGAGGAGGGCGGCACCGCCCGGCCCGCAGTGGCCCCGGTGGAACGTCCCGGCGTTGTCCCGCTGTCGTTCGCGCAGCAGCGTCTGTGGTTCCTCGACCGCCTCGACGAACGCCGCGGCGTCTACAACGTCCCCCTGGTCCACCGCTTGGGCGGCGCGGTGGACCGCGACGCGCTCGAGGCCGCGCTCGCGGACGTGGTGGAACGGCACGAGACCCTGCGCACGGTCTTCCCCGAGAGGGCGGACCGGCCGTACCAGCGGGTGTTGGATCCCGATGAGGGCCGTCCCGTCCTCGTGACGTCCGAGGTCCCCGCGTCGCAGATCGACCACGCGGTCGCCGAAGCCTGTGCCTGCGTCTTCGACCTCACCCGTGAACTCCCCGTGAGGGCCTGGCTGTTCACCTCTTCCCCGGACGACCACGTGCTGGTCGTGGTCGTGCACCACGTCGCCAGCGACGGCTGGTCGCTGGCGCCCCTCACACGTGACCTCGCCACGGCCTACCGGGCTCGGCTCGCGGGACGGGCGCCCTCATGGCCCGCGCTGCCGGTGCAGTACGTCGACTACACCCTGTGGCAGCGCGAACTGCTGGGCGACGAGGACGACCCCGACAGCGTGCTGGCCCGCCAGACGAACTACTGGCGCACCCAGCTGGCCGGCGTCCCCGAGGAACTCGCCCTGCCCGTGGACCGCGCCCGCCCGGCGGTGGCCACCCACCACGGCGCGGACGTGCCGTTCCACCTGGACCGGGACCTTCACGCGGGACTGACCCGCCTGGCCCGCGAGTCCCAGGTCACGATGTTCATGGTGCTGCAGGGCCTGCTCGCCGCCCTGCTCACACGTCTGGGCGCCGGAACCGACATCCCGCTGGGCACACCCGTGGCCGGACGCAACGACGAAGCGCTCGACGAACTCGTCGGCTTCTTCGTCAACACCCTCGTCCTGCGGACCGACACCGGCGAGAACCCCACCTTCCGCGACCTGCTCACCCGCATACGCGACACCGACCTGACCGCCCTCGCCCACCAGGACATCCCCTTCGAACACCTCGTCGAGGCACTCAACCCCGCCCGCTCGCTCGCCCGCCACCCCCTGTTCCAGGTCATGTTCGCCTTCCAGAACACCACCGGGAACGAGACCCGGCTCGAGGGACTCTCCACCACCGTGTTGCCGGCGCCGACGACCACCGCCAAGTTCGACCTCACCTTCGAGGTCCTGGAAACCCACGACACCCACGGACAACCCGACGGGATCGCCGGCCGCATCGAATACGCCACCGACCTGTTCGACCAGGCCACCATCACCACCCTCGCCGAACGCCTCACCCTCCTCGCCACCGCGGCCCTCACCGCCCCCGACACCCCCATCGGCGACCTCCCCGTCCTGACCCCCGAAGAACAACACCGCATCCTGACCCACTGGAACGACACCACCACCACCCACCCCCACACCCGACCCATCCACCACCTGATCGAAGAACAAGCCGCCCGCACCCCCGACCACACCGCCGTCACCCACGCCACCACCCACCTCACCTACCGCCAACTCAACGAACGAGCCAACCAA
>NZ_JBHUWH010000791.1:0-1983 GCF_042670125.1 Kitasatospora sp. NPDC057198
CCGTGCGGTGTCCGGGCCCGTTCCCGGTTGCCGTGACGCGCCGCCGGCGGACCGGCGGTCGGCGGGATCAGGCGTCGGCGGACTTCTCGGAGGTCTCCTCCGCGGCGGCCTCGGCAGCCTCGGTGGTCTCCTCCTCGTCGTCCTCGAAGGAGACGGTCTCGCCGTTGGTGTCGGTCACCTTGGCGGCCTCGACCACCAGGGCCAGCGCCTTGCCGCGGGCGACCTCGCCGACCAGCAGCTGCACCTGGCCGCCCTGGACGACCTGCTGGGCGAACTGGTCCGGGGTCAGGCCGGAGCCGGCGGCGCGGCGGATGAGGTGCTCGGTGAGCTCCTCCTGGTTGACGCCCAGCTCCTCGTTCTTGACGATCTGGTCCAGCACGAACTGGGTCTTGATGCCCTTCTTCGCCTGCTCCTCGGTCTCCTTGTCGTAGTCCTCGCGGGACTTGTCCTGGGAGGCGAGGTAGGTGTCGAGGGTCAGGCCCATCGGCTCCAGCTGGTGGTGCTCCAGGTTGTGCTTGCGGGTGCCGATCTCGTCCGCGAGCAGCTTCTCCGGGTACTCCATCTCGACGCGCGAGAGCAGCTCGTCGAGGACCTTCTCCTGGGCCTGGGTGGCCTGGTCGAACTCCTTCATGCGCTCCAGGCGCTTGACGGAGTCGGCGCGGAGCTCCTCCAGGGTGTCGAACTCGCTCGCCAGCTGCGCGAACTCGTCGTCCAGCTCGGGGAGTTCCTTCTCCTGGACGGCGGTCACGGTGACGGTGACCTCGGAGTCCTTGCCGACCTGGGTGCCGCCCTTGAGGGTGGTGGTGAAGGTCTTGGACTCGCCGGCGGACAGGCCGACCACGGCCTCGTCGATGCCGTCCAGCAGGCGGCCGGAGCCGATCTCGTAGCTCACGCCGGTGGCGGTGCCGTCCTCCGGCACCTCGCCGTCGACCTTGGCCTCCAGGTCGACCACCACGATGTCGTTCTCGGCGGCGGCGCGCTCGACGTCCTTGACGGAGGCGAAGCGCTCGCGCAGCTGCTCCAGGGACTTCTCAACGTCCTCGTCGCTGACCTCGATCGGGTCGACCACGACCGCGATCTCGGAGAACTCGGGCAGGGTGACCTCGGGGCGCACGTCGACCTCGGCGGTGAACTTGAGGTCACCGCCGTCGGCCAGGTTCTCGACACCCTCGATCTCGGTGATGTCGGGCTGGCCCAGGACGTCGATCTGGCCCTCGTCGACGGCCTGCGTGTAGAAGCGCGGAAGCGCGTCGTTGACGGCCTCCTCCAGCACCGCGCCACGGCCGAAGCGCTGGTCGATCACCTTGTTCGGGATCTTGCCCTTGCGGAAGCCCGGAACGGTGACCTGCTGGTTGATCTTCTTGTACGCCGCGTCGAGGCTGGGCTTGAGCTCCTCGAAGGGCACCTCGACGGTGAGTCGAACCCGAGTGGGGTTCAGAGTCTCGACGGCGCTCTTCACGGTTGGGTCTCCTAGGGGGCTTGCGGTCAGGGCGATAGGCGGTTGGGGCTGCAATGCTGTCCGTACTACCGCCAGCGGTCCATCCTACCGGTACCACGAAAGCGACTGTGCCCGGCACCTGGGTGGACGGAGGACGGGGGCGGCTGCCGCTCCGGGCCCGCCCGCAACGACAACAGGGCCCCGCCCGCTGACGAGACCCTGCCGCACACGGTCGGGGTGACCGGATTCGAACCGACGGCCTTCCGCTCCCAAAGCGGACGCGCTACCAACCTGCGCCACACCCCGTGGTGCCGAGCAGAAGAGTACACGTCGGCCCGCCCCCGGCCCCGGCGATATCGGCGAGCCGACGAGGGCGAAGGAGTGTGCAATCCACCGACCGGACCGGGTACGCTGGGGCCGTCCTCACCACCCCGCGGTGGCGGGGGACGCTCCTTTGCGGGTGTAGCTCAATGGTAGAGCCCCAGTCTTCCAAACTGGTCACGCGAGTTCGATTCTCGTCACCCGCTCCACGAGAATGCCCCGAC
>NZ_JBHUWH010000792.1:0-1981 GCF_042670125.1 Kitasatospora sp. NPDC057198
GCCCGGAGCTGGTCCGGGCCGCCCCTGCTCGTGCGGGCGGGGTCAGGCGGTGCGGGCGATCAGGCTGGCGGGGCGCAGGTCGGTCCAGTGCGCGTCGACGTACGCGGTGGCGCCCTCGCGGGTGTCCTCGCCGTGGACGGTGCGCCAGCCGGCCGGGACCTCGGCGAAGGCGGGCCACAGCGAGTGCTGGTTCTCGTCGTTGACGAGCACCAGGTAGCGGGCGTCGTCGTCCTCGAACGGGTTGGTGGCGGTCATCGGGTGCTCTCCTCTTCGGGTTGGGGCGGGGTCAGGCGGTGCAGGGCGGGGTGTCGCCGAGGGCGGCTTCGACCAGCCGGTCGACCAGGAACTCGGCGAGGGCCGCGACGGTGGGCCGGGCGAGCAGGTCGGGCAGGCGGAGGTCCCCCTCGAAGTCGGTGCGCAGGCGCTGGAGCAGTTCCATCGCCAGCAGCGAGTGGCCGCCGAGGTCGAAGAAGTTCTCGTCGATGCCGACCGCGGGCAGCCCGAGCACCTCGGCGAACGCCTCGTGCACCGCCCGCTCGCTCGGGTGGCGCGGGGCGCGCCGTTCGGCGCCGGTGGTGAAGTGCTCGGCCTGCGGGGCGGGCAGGGCGGGCCGGTCGAGCTTGCCGTTGACGGTCAGCGGCAGGGCGTCCAGGGCCACGAAGGCCGAGGGCACCATGTACTCGGGCAGCCGGGCGGCCAGCGTGCGACGGATCGCAGCGGCCGAGATAAGGGTACCCTCACTTGGCACCAGGTAGGCGACCAGGCGCTTGACGCCGGGGGTGTCCTCGCGGACCACGACGGCCGCTCGGGCGACGTCCTGATGCGCGCTCAGCGCGTCCTCGACCTCGCCGGGCTCGATCCGGTAGCCGCGGATCTTGACCTGGTCGTCGGCCCGGCCGAGGAAGTCCAGCAGCCCGTCCTGCCGCCACCGGACCACGTCTCCGGTGCGGTACATCCGGGCGCCGGGCGCGCCGAACGGGTCGGCGACGAAGCGCCCGGCCGTCAGGCCGGGGCGGTTGAGGTAGCCGCGCGCCAGGCCCACGCCCGAGACGTACAGCTCCCCCGCCACCCCGACCGGCACCGGGCGCAGATGGGCGTCCAGCACGTGCGCCACCGTGTTCCAGATCGGCCGGCCGACCGTGGCCGTGGCCGAATCGAGGGTGCCGCCGCCGAGGGTGTTGATGGTGTACTCGGTCGGCCCGTACAGGTTGTAGCCCAGCACTCCGGGCGTCTCGCGGAGCTTGGTCCACAGCGCCTCGGCGACGGCCTCACCGCCCAGCAGCACCAGCACCGGCCGGTGCCGCCCCTCGTCCAACAGGCCCCGGTCGACGAGTGCCTGGGCGTAGGAGGGCGTGACGTTGACGACGTCCACCGCGTGCTCGGCGCAGTACGCGGAGAGCGCTTCGGCGTCGCGGCGCAGTGCCTCGTCCAGGACGTGCACCTCGTGGCCCTCGACCAGCCAGAGCAGCTCCTCCCACGACATGTCGAAGGAGAACGACACCGTGTGCGCGATCCGCAGCCGACGCCCGCCCGCCTCCGCCACCACCGGATCGAAGATCGCCTCCCGGTGGTTCAACTGCATGTTGGTCAGGCCGTGGTAGGGCGTCACCACGCCCTTCGGCCGACCGGTCGAACCCGAGGTGAAGATCACGTACGCGGCGGCGTCCGGCTGGTACGGGACGCGGAACGGACCCTCGGGCAGGGCGGCCAGTTCGGCGGCCACCGCCGGGTCGTCCAGCAGCAGTTGGGGGACGCCCGGGGTGAGCGGCAGCCGGGGCTGGGCAGCCCGGTCGGTGACCAGGAGGACGGGGGCGGTGTCCTCCACCATGAACGCCAACCGCTCGGCCGGGTAGTCGAGTTCGAGCGGCAGATACGCCGCACCCGCCCGCAGCACGGCGAACAGCGCCGCCACCATGTCCAGCGAACGCGGCAACCCCAACGCCACCACCGACTCCGGACCGGCACCACGCGACACGAACAA
>NZ_JBHUWH010000793.1:0-1972 GCF_042670125.1 Kitasatospora sp. NPDC057198
GGAGCGCCCGCGCGAGGCGGGACGGGAGGGCTGCGGCGCACCCGGCGGGGCCGGCCGGGCGCGACCCTCGCGACCGGGCCCGCGCACGGCCAGGGTTGACATGGCCTCACAAATATGCCGCCGGCATCGCGCCGGACCGGCGGTACGGGGGCTCCGGTGTCCCGTTAGATCCCGTTTCCTCCCCGCGTTGGTCCAGTCCAACACGGCCGAGTCAAGCGTTGATAACGGCTTGTGCAACCGCTCTTTGAACCCTTGACGCTCGTCATTGGTCCATGCCAACCTCCAGGCGTTGGTCTAAACCAATGGTCTACTCCACCTCACGGATCGGCCCGCCGGCCCCGGCAGTTCGTATCCGTGTCACCCGGTGACGTTCCCCCTACGGCACAACGCAGCTCCAGGCCAGTCGGCCCAGCAGCCCGGTGCCCTACCTTGCTCATCCCTCTGGAGGATGGTTTGAACCGCAAGATCGCAGCCGTGGCCGCTATCGCCACCGTGCTCGTCGCCTCTGCTTGCTCCTCGTCTTCGTCCGACAACGGCAGCAAGTCCTCCGAGGTCCTGAGCAAGGACGGCAAGGGCAAGAAGATCACCGTCTGGCTGATGGACGACGCCCAGAAGCAGTGGCCCGAGGTCGTCGAGGCCGCGAAGACCCAGTTCAAGAGCGAGACCGGCGCCGACGTCGACATCCAGTGGCAGACCTGGGCCAACTACACCACCAAGGTGGACACCGCCCTCCTCTCGGACAACGCGCCCGACGCGATCGAGATCGGCAACACCCAGGCCGCCAAGTACATCGACGCCGAGTCCTTCGTCGACCTCACCTCGGTCAAGAGCCAGTTCGACAACTCGGACAAGTGGCTGGACTCGCTGGCCGCCTCCGGCAAGTCGGGTGACGGCAGCAAGACCTACGCCGTCCCGTACTACGCCGGCGCCCGCGTCATGATCTACCGCAAGGACCTGTTCGAGAAGGCCGGCGTCACCACGCCGCCCACCACCCTGACCGAGCTGAAGGCCGCCCTGGACAAGGTCAAGGCCGACAACGCGGGCACCGCCAACTTCTCCGCCCTGTACCTGCCGGGCAAGAACTGGTACACCGCGGTCTCCTTCGGCGCCGGCTCCTACGGCGTGGACGGCGTCATCGGCAAGAGCTCCGGCGGCAAGTGGACCAGCACCCTGAGCGACCCGAAGTTCATCGAGGGCGTCAACACCTGGAACGAACTGCAGAAGGCGTACTCGGTCGGCGGCACCACCGTCGACGAGACCGACCAGGACGCCCGCATGGCGCAGGGCAACATCGCCGCCATCATCGGCAACGGCTGGGAGGTCGGCTCGGTCATCGACCCGAAGAACGGCAACCCGGACCTCAAGGACAAGCTCGCCACCATCGCCCTCCCGGGCGCGGCGGCCGGCGACCCGACCCCGGCGTTCCTCGGCGGCTCGGACCTGGCCGTCCCGGAGAAGGCGAAGAACGCGGCCCTGGGCGCGACCTTCCTGAAGATCTTCACCAACACCGCGCAGCAGACCCTGCTCGCCAAGCACGCGATCCCGAACGCCAAGAACCTGGTCGACGCCTACAAGGCGGCCGACCCGGCCAACGAGGCGACCGGCAACGCCGCGCAGGGCAAGACCTGGTTCATCCCGAACTCCCCGATGTGGTCCGGCACCAACGAGACCGAGCTGAAGAACGCCCTCAGCGCGATCGCGGCCGGCGGCGACCCGGCCACCGAGCTCAAGGCGGTCGAGGCGAAGGTCGTCGGCTCCCTGAACGGCTGACAGTCGACTGAACCGCAAGGTCGGTCCGGGGAGTCCGGAACTCCCCGGGCGGGCCACGCACTGAGCGCAGGTTAGGGGGTGGGCAGTCCGCGGTCCCGCGGGCTGCCCGCCCGGGGGCCAGGGCCGATCAGATACCGGGGCCCGGGGAGGGCCCGGTTGTGGGGGTCGCCCCACGAGCACCTGGGAAGGGGCGGAATCGCGG
>NZ_JBHUWH010000794.1:0-1969 GCF_042670125.1 Kitasatospora sp. NPDC057198
CACGTTGACCGGGATGTGCACGGGGATCTGGATCACGTTGCCGGAGAGGACGCCGGGCGAGCCGACGGCCACGCCCTGGGCGCCGGCGGAGGCGGAGGCCGCTCCGGCGGTGCCCAGCACGGCGGTGGCGGCCAGCGCGACGACGGCGAAGTACTTGCGGCTACGGGACATGTCGGCTCCTCGGGTCGAAAGGGTGCCGCCCCGGGCGGGGCGGCACCGGTGGTTCGGGGTGCTCGTGCGGGCGGCGTGGTCGCGGGGCGTCGCTTCACCCCATCGGGTGCCTCCCGGGACGGGGCCGAGCGGACGGCGTGCGTCGGGTCGGCCGAGACGTAACTGTCCCCCGGGGGCGCCGCGGACGCTCCATCGACGCGGCGCTCCCACCCGTGCGGCCCAGCCCGGCCACCCGTCCGGAGGACTCGGCCGGGCGCTCGGCCTGGGGCTCGGCCGGGCGCTCGACCGGAGGGCTCAGCCGGGGGCTCAGCCGGCGCTGTCGGCCCGGAGCCGGACCTGCTCCTCCAGTCGGGCCAGGCTCTCGTCCAGTTCCCGTTCGACCGTCTCCCGCGGGGGCGCGGAGTCCTCGTCGAAGAAGGAGAGGTGGACGGTCACCTGGCTGGTCCCGGCGTCCAGTCCGGCCACCTGGAGCCAGCCGGCGTAGTGCCCGTCGTCGCGGGTCCCCCATTCCATCCGCAGCTGTTCGCGCCGGGTGCGCAGCAGCGCGCGCTCGTCCGTGCCGCCGCGGTCCCCGTGCACGGTCGCCGCGGGCGGGTCGTCGACCCGGACGTGCAGGCTCCGGGGCATCCAGGCGTCGAGCCGTCCCGGCCCGGTCGCCTCGTCGAAGACCGGTTCCGGGAGGGCCGGCATGGTGCGGGTGCGTTCGTACTCGGTCATCCGCTGTTCCTTCCGTTGCTCGGCCGCGCCCGCGTCGGGCGGGCGGGGCGCGGGCGGCTGGGCCGCTCAGTCGGGGGGCTCGTCCCCGCCCTCGGCCTCGGTGGTGTCCGCTGCCGTGCGGTTCTGCTCGGAGGTCGGTCCCTCGGTGGGGTCGCGGCCCTCCTCGTCGGCGACGGGGCCGGTGTCGGGTGCCTCCGTCCCGGGCCGGGGCGGCAGGTCGGGTGTCTTGGGCTTGCGGTCGGGGTCGGGGTCGGGATCGGTCATCGCGGGCTCCTCGTCCTCCTCCGGGTCCACCGGTTCTTCCGGCTCTCCGCGCGGATGCCCGGTCGGGGGCGGCGTACGCACGCGCCCGGCAGGCGGTTCGCACCCCGGCGGACGGCGTTTCGCCGCACGGCGGCCGGGGCAGGCGCGCGACCCCGGCCAGGCGGACGCGGGACGGGCACGGGCGGACACGGAACGGATGGTGGCGGATGGCGGCGGAGGGCGGGGACGGCCCGGCGGGCGGTGGGTGCGTCGTGGTGGTCGGCCAGATCGGGCGGGACCTGGTGCTGCGGACGGACGGTCTGCCGCCGGCCGGCGGGTCGGTCGACGTCGGGGAGCGGTGGGAGGGGCTCGGCGGCAAGGGCGCCAACCAGGCCGTCGGCCTGGCGCAGCTGGGCGTGCCGGTGCGCCTGGTCGGGGTGGTGGGCGAGGACCGGGCGGGCGACGAGGTGCTGCGCCGGGCGGACCGGGACGGGATCGGGACGGCGGCGGTCGTCCGGCGCGGGCGGACCGCCCTGCTGGTGGACGTGGTCGACGCGCCGGGCAGTCGCCGCCTGCTGGAGGACGTCCCGCCGGAGGGCCTGGTGAGCGTCGCGGACGTGGAACGGGCCCGGTCGGCCTTCGCCGGCGCCGACACCGTCTCCCTTCAGCTCCAGCAGCCCGCGGCGACGGTGCTGGCCGCCGCCCGCCTGGCCCGGCGGCGGGGGGCGCGCGTGGTGGCGGACGGCGCGCCCGGCCCGGCCGCCCACGGCGAACTGCTGGGCCTGGTCGACGTGCTGCGCGCCGACGCCGCCGAGGCGGAACTGCTCGCGGACGGGCG
>NZ_JBHUWH010000795.1:0-1958 GCF_042670125.1 Kitasatospora sp. NPDC057198
TTCTTCGCCGCCGGGGCGGCGGAGCCGGAGGCGCCCGCGAGCAGCGGGTCACCGCCGCTCTTCTCCTTGATGGCCTCGATCAGCTGGCTCTTGCGCAGCCGCCCGGTGCCGCTGATCCCGAGGGACGAGGCCAGCTTCTGGAGCTCGGCAAGTACCAGGCCGTCCAGGCCGGCGGCGGCGGTACGACGGCGTCGCGCCGGAGCCGCCGGAGCGGCCGCGTCCGACGCCTCGGCGTCCGGGCGCGCGCCCATCAGATCGGTGGTGTCGCTCACTAAGGGTCCTTCCCTGGAGCGGACGTCGGCCTGTCTGGCACGGCGACCGGTTGTGCTGTCCTGTCCAGCGGCTCTTTGCGCCGGCCAGGGGCTGGATTCCCGCGGAAGGCTGGTCCTTCCGGGGAGCTGCGAAGTGCGGTGCACTGTGGTGCGAAGCGGCGCGGACGGCCGGTTCTGGTGCCGACCTCGCTGCGCCTGTTGATGCCCGGGCCCCCGTCGCGCGGCGGCACCGCCGGCCCCGCCGGCCGAGCCTCAGTGCGGAGGCTGGAGGTGGGAGTCCGGTGCCGTCACGGCTTCGGGATGGGCCCCACTTGCGCAGGCAGGCTGCGTACGCGGTGTGGCGAGCTCCCGGAGAATCGTGCTCCCGAGCTTCCGGCCCCCGTGCGGACGGGGGAACGGGATCGGGATGCGTCGCACCGGCGCCCGGAGGGCACCTGGTGCAGCAATGAGGTTAACACTACCTACCCCCTGACACATTCCCCAGCCCTTTGCTTGTCAATCGTGTCCGTCTCACATGTCGAGCGGCAGCACGGTGGCGCCGGTGCGGTCGAGCTCCAGCCGGTGCGCCGCGAACTGCGCCCCTGCGCTGTTGAGCACCTTGCCGACGTTGGCCTCGTCGGTGAGCGCGAGCACGGTCGGTCCGGCACCCGAGATGACGGCGGGGACGCCCTCGGCGCGCAGGGCGGCGACCAGGGCGGCGCTGTCCGGCATCGCGGAGGCCCGGTAGTCCTGGTGCAGGCGGTCCTCGGTGGCGGTGAGCAGCAGCTCCGGGCGGCGGGTGAGCGCCTCGACCAGCAGGGCGGCCCGGCCCGCGTTGAGCGCGGCGTCGGAGAGCGGCACGGTCTTGGGGAGCAGGCCGCGGGCGGTCTCGGTGAGCACCTCGGTGGAGGGGATGAACACGACCGGCACGACCCGGTCGGAGGGGTCCAGCGTGATGGTGCGGGCGCCGCCGTCCTCGGTCCAGGCGACGGTGAAGTTGCCGCGCAGGCAGGCCGCGACGTTGTCGGGGTGGCCCTCCAGCTCGGAGGCGAGGGCCAGCAGCGCGTCGTCGCCGAGCGCGGAGGCGCCGCCGATGGTGACGGCGCGGGCGGCGACGATGCCGGCGCAGATCGCGGCGGACGAGGAGCCCAGGCCGCGGCCGTGCGGTATCCGGTTGGCGCAGACCACTTCGAGGCCGCGGGGCTGGCCGCCGAGCCGGTCGAAGGCGGCGCGCATCGAGCGGACCACCAGGTGGCGCTCGTCGCGGGCGAGGCTCTCGGCGCCCTCGCCGGCGATGTCCACGGTCAGGCCGGAGTCGGCGACCCGGACCACCACGTCGTCGTAGAGCCCCAGGGCGAGGCCGAAGGCGTCGAAGCCGGGGCCGAGGTTGGCGCTGGTCGCGGGGACGCGGACCCGGACGGCGGCGGCGCGGAACGCGGGACCGGCCATGCGGTGGACACACTCCTGAGAAAGTGGGGGGAGCCAGGCCCGGACGACGCGGACGACGGGGCCTGCGGTGGTACTGGCGGCGGGGTCTCGAAGGGGGGCGCGCAGCATGGCGCGGCCCGCCGGGGTCAAGCGTATCGAAGAGAGGTTCCAGAGCGGTACACCCTGCCCGGCTCCGATCTTCCGTGTTGCCCGGAGCAGCGCGAAAGCGCCGGTGGGATGACCGGAAAACGGCGGCGAGCGGCCGGCCCGGAAGGGGAC
>NZ_JBHUWH010000796.1:0-1953 GCF_042670125.1 Kitasatospora sp. NPDC057198
GCCTGAACCGGGCCGGGCCGGCCCGGGCCGGCCCGGTTCAGGGTTCAGGGCTCAGGGGCGGGTCGTGGGGGCGTTCTCCGCCGTCCGGGCCGGGTCGAACTCGGCGACGGGGGACAGGATCTCGTCCATCCTGGCGAGCAGCGCGGGCTCCAGCTTCACGCCCGCGGCCTTGACGTTCTCGGTGACCTGCTCGGGGCGGGAGGCGCCGATGATCGCGGCGGACACGTTCGGGTTCTGCAGCACCCAGGCGACCGCGAGCTGGGCGAGCGAGAGCCCCGCCTCCGCGGCGAGCGGCTGCAACAGCTGGACGCGCTCCAGGACTTCGGGCCGCAGCCAGCGCGCCACGAAGTTCGCGCCGCCCTTCTCGTCGGTGGCCCGGGACCCGGCCGGCGGCTCGGCGCCCGGCTTGTACTTGCCGGTCAGCACGCCCTGCGCGATCGGCGACCAGACCACCTGCCCGATGCCCAACTCCTCGCAGGTGGGCACCACTTCACCCTCGATGACCCGCCACAGCGCGCTGTACTGGGGCTGGCTGGAGACGAACGGCACGCGCAGCTCGCGGGCCAGCGCGTGGCCCGCCCGGATCTGCTCGGCCGTCCACTCCGAGACGCCGATGTACAGCGCCTTGCCGGAGCGGACCACGTCGGCGAACGCCTCCATGGTCTCCTCCAGCGGAGTCGACGGGTCGTAGCGGTGGGCCTGGTAGACGTCCACGTAGTCGGTCTGCAGGCGGCGCAGCGAGCCGTCGATCGACTCCATGACGTGCTTGCGCCCCAGGCCGCGGTCGTTGCGGCCCGGCCCGGCCGGCCAGAACACCTTGGTGAGGATCTCCAGCCCCTCGCGCCGCTCGCCCTTGAGGGCCCGCCCGAGCACCGACTCGGCGCGGGTCTCGGCGTACACGTCGGCGGTGTCGAAGGTGGTGATCCCGGCGTCGAGGGCGGCGCGGATGCACGCGGCCGCGGTGTCCTCCTCGACCTGCGAACCGTGGGTGAGCCAGTTCCCGTACGCGATCTCGCTGATGATCAGGCCGCTGCGGCCCAGGTGGCGGAATTCCATGGTCCGTACGCTACGCCAGCGGCGGCGGGGAGGGGTGGAGGCGGTGGCGCGGGGGAGACGGCGGAGGTCGGGACGGAGGCCGTCGGGCCCGGGTCCTTGGGCCCTACCGGCGGGGCGCGGGCGGGCGCAGGATCGAGGCACTGGAGACGTGGGATGCGACGGGGATGCGGCGAGGAGTGATCCGCGATGACCGAGTCGATGGCGACGGCGGCGACGCCCGGGGCGGGGATGCCGGGCGGGCCGGTGGACGGGGAGCCGGGCGGGCCGAGCCCGGCGGAACTGCGGGAGCTGGTGGCCGCGGCCGGAGCCGCGCCGTCCCTGCACAACACGCAGCCCTGGCGGTTCCGGCCGACCGCGGACGGGCCCGGCGTCCTGGTGTTCGCCGACCCCGCGCGGGCGGTGCCGCTGGCCGACCCGGACGGGCGCGCCATGCTGCTGTCGATCGGCGCGGCACTGTTCAACCTGCGCGTGGCGGCGGCCCGACTCGGCCTGCCCGTCGAGGAGTTGGACCTGCTGCCGGACGAGCCCGGCCCCGACCGGCCGGTCGCCGTGGTGCGCTTCGGGCCGCGCGGAGTCCCGTACGAACTCGCCGAGTTGGCCGGTGCGATCACCCAACGGCACTCCAGCCGCGAGCCGTTCGGGAACCGCGACGTGCCCGAGGCGGTGATCGGCGAACTGATCGCGGCCGCCGCCGACGAGGACACCGTGCTGGACGTGCTGGAGGAGGACGGCGCGCGCCGGGTGCTGGCGCTGACCGCCGAGGCCGAGGCCGGGATCGCCGCCGACGCCGCCCGCCGGGCGGAGACCGACGGCTGGGTGCGGGCCGCAACGGCGCAGGCGGCCCCGGACGGCATCCCGGAACACGCCCTCGGACCGCAGGACCACGAAGCCCGGGTC
>NZ_JBHUWH010000797.1:0-1953 GCF_042670125.1 Kitasatospora sp. NPDC057198
GTCGCGGGACCGGTCACGGGCATCGTTCATGTTCTCCATGCCTTCAACGATCGATGCCAAAGGTGACAGAACCCGTCACCTTTCTTTTCTTCACCATTCGATCACACCTGCATCCACCGCCGCTCTTCCGTCCGCCCGTCCCTCCGCCCGCCCCGCCCGCCCCCGGGCTGATTTCCGAAGTCGCCGACCGGAGCCGGGCCACCACCCCTTCCCGCCGCGGACCTCCGCGCACGTGCACCTGCGCGGGCACGACTCGACGCGCACCGCGGGGGCCGACCCCTCCCCGCTGCGCCGCCCGGCCGGGAACCTGACGATGGCCGACACCCTGCGGTTCAGCCCCGCGCCGGCCCGTGAGACGTCCCGGTTGTGATGTCCCGTCAGCCCTTGCTCGGCCGGATCCGGGCCGTCCCGGCCGCCAGGTCGATGCCCGTCCGCGGCGGCGCGCCGTCCTGCTCGTCGTCGCGGAGGACCAGTTCGATCCGGCGCTGCTCCAACTGCACCCGCTTGCCCGGGTACAGCAGCGCGTGCATCTCCTCGCCCGCCTGCACCCCGGCCCCGCGACCGCCACCGGCCCCACGACCGCCACCGGCCGCTCCGCCGCGGCGCACCAGGACGTGCCGCAGCACCGAGGCGACGAACCCGACCAGCACCAGCAGAGCCGGGAACACCAGCGTCCCCATCATCGCAATGATCGGTGTCATGCCCGCCGAACGGGCCGCGCCGGCCGGGAGTTCCAGCCACCGTTCGTCGGCGAACGCCGCTCTGGCATGATCACCAGCCATGAGCGCCCCGACCTTCGACGCCCTGCTGTGCGACCTCGACAACGTGATCCGCTTCTACGACCTGGACGAGGTGGAGCGGCTGGAACGGGCCGCCGGCCTCGCCCCCGGCAGCACGGCGGAGATCGCCTACGCCCCCGAACGGGACCTGCCGCTGCTGCTGGGCCGGATCAGCCGGGCCCAGTGGGCCGCGTCCGTCGCGGAGGCCCTGGCCGACCGGCTGTCGCCCCGTCAGGCGGGCGAGCTCGCCGCCGCGTTCGCCCACGCCCCGTCCCGCGCGGACCTCCGCGTGGTGGAGCTGATCCGGCGGGTCCGCCGCAGCGTCCCGGTCGTACTGGTCACCAACGCCACCGTCTGGCTCGACGAGGACCTCGCCCGGCTCGGCCTCACCGACCTGGCCGACCACGTCGTCAACAGCTCCCTGATCCACCTCGCCAAGCCCGACCCGGCGGTCTACCGCCTCGCCGCCGACCTCGCGGGCGTCCCCGCCCACCGCTGCGCCTTCGTCGACGACAGCCGGACCAACGTCGACGCCGCCCGGCGGGCCGGAATGACGGCGGTCCTCTACCGCGACGTCTCCGACCTCCACCAACTCGTCGCCCCGCTCCTGGACGCGGCCCCGGCCGGCTGATCAGCCCGCCTCCGTCACCGGCCCGTCCTCGCACTCGACGTCGAAGGCCAGGCCCGTCCGCTCCAGCGCGGCCGTCAACTCGGCCACCCGCCCGGGGTCCACGAAGCCGCCGAAGGACACGGGCGCACCGGGGGCGAGGGTGAGCTCCGCACACGCGCACTCGACCTGGAACCCGTCCCGGCTCGACCGGCGCACCCGCCACCCGGCCCGGAAGAACGCCTCGGCCGCGCCCGGCGCGTCGGCCGCCCCCGGCAGGAAGCCCCACACGTTGTCGCCGAGGCCGATCCGTTCGAGGGCGGCGGCGTCCAGCCGCGGCCCGTCCGTCCCGCCCGAGGTGAAGTCCATACCGGAGGCTACCGAACGGACGGCCGCCCCCGCCTCCGGATTCACCGCCCGCTGCCGTCCGCCCCACCGAAGGGTCCGCTGACGGCAGCGGGTGACCGGGTGCGCCCCGGCCCGTTCACCGGCGGGGGCGGTCGCCGCGCAGGTGGGCCGCGTCGGAGCGGTCGGCCGGGGCGGAGCGGACGGCGAGCGAGCGCAGGG
>NZ_JBHUWH010000798.1:0-1951 GCF_042670125.1 Kitasatospora sp. NPDC057198
GGCCGGGACGAGCTGCTGACCGCGGTGGCCGGGCGCTACGGCGAGGCGGCGGGGCGGGCGGCGGGCGAACTGCTGAGCACCGATCCGCTGGTGGGCGCGCTGCCCGCCCGGATGCCGTCCTTCCCGGCCTGGCTGCGTCCGGCCGGGCTGCCGCAGGTGCTGCTGGCGAGCGCGGACGGGGACGGGGACGGGAGCAGCGGCGGGGGCGGGAACGGGGGTAGCGGGGCGCTGCCGGAGTCGGCGGCCCGGCACCTGGTCACCATGCTGGCGCTGTCCGCGCCCGGCAAGCCGTACCCGGGGCTGGCGCAGGTCCGTGCGGTGTGCACGCCGGAGTCGCTGGCGGCGTTCTGCTGGGCGGTGTTCGAGCAGTGGCGGCTGGCCGGGATGCCGGCCAAGGACCGCTGGGCGCTGCACTCGCTCGGCGAGTTCGGCGACGACGGCACCGCCCGGCTGCTGGCCCCGGTGCTGCGCGGCTGGCCCGCCCACAAGGTCAACCGGCGTGCGGTGGACGGCCTGGACGTGCTGGTCGCGATCGGCACCGACGCCGCGCTGACCCAGCTGTGCGGCCTCAACCGGCGCCCCGGCGGCAAGCACCTCGGCGAGTACGCGGCCCGCCGGATCGAGGCGGTCGCCGCCCGACGCGGCCTCAGCCCCGAGCAGTTGGCCGACCGGCTGGTGCCGGACCTGGGCCTGGGCCCGGACGGCAGCACCGTCATCGACTACGGGGTGCGGACGTTCACCGTCGGCTTCGACGAACAACTGCGCCCGTACGTACGGGACTCCGACGGCAGGCGGCGCAAGGACCTGCCCGCCCCCGATGCCCGCGACGACGCCGAACTCGCCACCGCCGAACGCAGGCGCTTCACCGCCCTGAAGAAGGACGCCCGCGCCCTGGCCACCGACCAGAGCGCCCGCCTGGAAACCGCCATGATCACCCAACGGTCCTGGAGCGCGGGCGAGTTCACCGACCTGCTGGCCGGCCACCCGCTGCTCGGCCACCTGGTGCGCCGCCTGGTCTGGACGGCCAACGGCGCCACCGCCTTCCGGGTCGCCGAGGACCGCACCCTCACCGACGCCCACGACCGACCCTTCCGGCTCCCCACGGACGCGGTCGTCCGACTCGCCCACCCGCTCCACCTCGGCCCGGACCTGACGGCCTGGGCCGAACTCTTCGCCGACTACGAGATCATCCAACCCTTCCCCCAACTCGGGCGGACAGTAAGGCGGTTCACCGAAGAGGAGGCCGCCGGAAACCGGCTGCACCGCTTCGAGGGACACACCGTGCCAATCGGACGGCTGCTCGGCATGACCAAGCGCGGCTGGCAGCGCGGCACCCCCATGGACGCCGGCATAGAACGCTGGTTCCACAAGCCGCTGCCGGACGGCCGCCACCTGGTGCTCGACATCTTCCCGGGGATCGCGGTCGGCGCCGTCGCCCACCTCGGTGACCAGACCCTCACGGCGGTCCGGGTCGGTACCGATCCGGACGACCACCGGCGCACCGGCCGCGCCCCGGTCCGGCTCGGCGACCTCGACGCCCTGACCGCGTCCGAACTGCTGGCCGAACTGGAGGAGTTGACTTCGCTCTGAGTCCGGTTCCGGCCACCCCGCCCGCGCGGCTCCGGCGGACTGCCGGGACGGGACGCGGCGGATGGGGCGGCCGGGGGCGGGCGCGAGCGGGTGCTGGGGCGGGACGGGGGCGGTGGGCCCCGTGGGGCGGGCCCGGGATCGGCCGGGTCCGGGCGTGCCGGGGGCTGGGCGGCCGGGGCCCGCCGCTCCTAGCATGTAGTCGCCGCCGGGCCACGCCCCGCGGCGGTGGCCGCCCCGCGGCCGGGCGCCGTGGCAGCCGGCGCCGAGGACAGCACCGGGCCCTCTGGTCGCCGTGACCGCGCCCGGGTTCCACCGCGCACCGCGGCGTTCCCGCGGTGACGTCGGGCTCCCCGCTCCGAAC
>NZ_JBHUWH010000799.1:0-1948 GCF_042670125.1 Kitasatospora sp. NPDC057198
CCCGCAGAGGCGGACGCCGCCTCCGTCGCCGCCGAGGCCGCCGCCCGGCTGCGGGTGTCCGACCTCGCCGTCGAGGAGCACGACCTCACCGTGGCTCGGCACCGCACCGTCGCCCGGCTCGCCGGGACGGCCCGGCTGCTCGACCTGGACCGGGCGGTGGAGCGGCTGCGGGTGGTCAAGGACGAGTACGAGCTCGCCGACCTGCGGATCGCCGCCGAGATCGCCGACCAGGCCCTCGGCGAACTGCTCGAGTCCATCCTGGTCGGCCGCACCGAGCGGCACCTGGCGATGGAGCTGGAGCGCCGGATGATCGACCACGGCGCCGACCGGGCCGCCTTCCCGGTCTCGGTCGGCACCGGCAGCCACTCCGGCCTGGAGCACCACCAGCCCACCGACCGCCGGGTCGAGGAGGGCGACTTCCTCACCGTCGCGCTCGGCGCCCGCTACCGCGGCTACGGCATCTCCACCGCCCGCACCTTCGTGATCGGCGCCGCCCCCGCCGCCTGGCAGGTCGAGCTGCACCGGCTGGTCTTCCGCGCCCAGCGGGCCGGCCGGGAGGCCCTCGGACCCGGCGTCGAACAGCACGTCCCGGACGACGCGGCCCGCTCGATCCTCCAGGCCGCGGGCCACGCCGAGCAGTCCGTCCACGCCCTGGGACACGGCATCGGGCTGGAGATCCGGGAGGCTCCGCGCCTGGGGCCCGCCGACATGGGTAAACTGGACAATCGCGTGCCGGTCACCGTCGGCCCCGGGGTCCATCTCCCGGGTCGGGGCGGTGTCCGGATCGAGGACACGCTCGTGGTGCGGCCTCCCGAGGAGGGCGGGCCCGAGCTGCTCACCATCACCACCAAGGAGCTCCTCGCGCTGTGACCGGAGCCGGTCGCGGTGGCGCGCGGCTTGGTGTTCCTTGACAGCGGACATATCAGGAGTAAGTGCGCCCGTGGCTACCACGAACGATCTCAAGAACGGCATGGTCCTCAAGCTGGACGGCGGCAAGCTCTGGACCGTCGTCGAGTTCCAGCACGTCAAGCCCGGCAAGGGCCCGGCCTTCGTTCGCACCAAGCTGAAGGAGGTCCTCTCCGGCAAGGTCGTCGAGAAGACCTTCAACGCGGGCATCAAGGTCGAGACCGCCAACGTCGACAAGCGGACCATGCAGTACTCGTACCGCGACGGCGACGCGTTCATCTTCATGGACATGGACACCTACGACCAGGTCCCGGTCGACTCCGCCACCGTCGGCGACGCCGCCAAGTACCTGCTCGAGGGCTTCGAGGCCCTGGTCGCCCAGAACGAGGGCGTCCCGCTGTACGTCGAGCTCCCCGCCGCGGTCGAGCTGGTCATCGCCGAGACCGAGCCGGGCGTCCAGGGCGACCGCTCCACCGGCGGCACCAAGCCCGCCACCCTGGAGACCGGCGCCGAGATCCAGGTGCCGCTGTTCGTCACCACCGGCGAGAAGGTCAAGGTCGACACCCGCGACGGCAGCTACCTCGGCCGGGTCAAGTAACCGTGGCCGCTGCACGTAGCAAGGCCCGCACCCGGGCCTTCCAGATCCTGTTCGAGGCGGACCACCGCGGCGTGTCCCCCGAACGGGTGCTCGCCGACTGGATCGCGCGGGCGCGCGACCCCCGTCCGGACGAGGGCATTCCGCAGGTCGCGGAGTACACGATGCAGCTGGTCGAGGGCTACGCGCAGCACGCGCGCACCATCGACGACCTGATCTCCACCTACGCGGTGGGCTGGACGCTGGACCGGATGCCGATCGCCGACCGCAACGTGCTCCGGCTCGGTGCGTACGAGCTGATCTGGGAGGACGGGACGCCCGACGCGGTGGTCCTGGACGAGTCCGTGGAGATCGCCAAGGAGTTCTCCACCGACGAGTCGCCGGCCTTCGTGAACGGCCTGCTCGCCCGCTTCATGGAGCTCAAGCCGAGCATCCGGCGCTGAGCCC
>NZ_JBHUWH010000800.1:0-1944 GCF_042670125.1 Kitasatospora sp. NPDC057198
GAACACTTTCGATCGGCTTCCACCACAGGGCCCACACAATTCCGGGCCCCGGCGCGGGAGTTGCGCCGGGCCCGGCGCGCCCCGGA
Organism: Kitasatospora sp. NPDC057198; assembly: GCF_042670125.1. Taxonomy (NCBI): domain Bacteria; kingdom Bacillati; phylum Actinomycetota; class Actinomycetes; order Kitasatosporales; family Streptomycetaceae; genus Kitasatospora; species Kitasatospora sp. NPDC057198. The sequence continues at coordinate 87 of NZ_JBHUWH010000800.1, forward strand.
GCACCTCGCCCACCGCGCGGTCACGCCTTTAATTCGTTTGAATCACAGCAAAATCACAAATGATTCCAAAGTTGAATAGCAGATTCACCAAGGAAACCTTGGCGGAACCCGGCCATGGATGTCCGCCGCCTCCCGCCTGGAACCGTGCCGCCGGGCCGAGTTGGCGCCGGTCGCCCGATCTGGACCGCAGCCCGAACGCCGTGCCAGACTTCTCCGTGACCAGCGCAGTTGCTCGCCGCCCGGGAAGCGGTAGACCGATGGGGGACTCACATATCCGCCGGTTGTGTGGCCGGACTCGTACGGCCGTCCGCCGCCACACCACGAATTGACGGCAGTTCAACACCACATCGCCCTACCGGGCGCGTTCCACCGGCAGCTCCCGGGCCAGTGGTGAGGCACTGCGGTCGAACACGGCAATGAAGCACGGCGATGAAGCGCGGCAATCGAGCACTGCAATCGAGCACTCAGATCGGCCGGAGGCAACCGACCACGCTCCCAGGATACTTCATGCCCACCAGCGGATCGCCCACGACCCACCACAGCAGCCCCGTGGGAAGAAACGCGCGAAACCCCCGGCGGAAACCTCCTCGCACCGCCTCGACCGGCTTTCCGTCCACCGACCGACCCTGAGCAGAGAAGCGATCAGCATGGAGACGTCCGTCAGCACGACTGCCCTGCGCACCGCACCCCGGTCCTCTCCCGGCGCAGCGGCCCTCACCCGCCGCACCGCCCTGTCCCTGCCGGCGGACTACCCCCTGACCGAGTGGAAGCGCCTGGGCAAGCACCTCTACCTGATAACGGACTCCTCCAGCTGGTGGCTCGGCGACTGGCTCATCTTCGGGCAGGACACCTATCCCGGCCGCTACCGGCAGGCGATGGAGGAGACCCGCCTGGACTACAAGACCTTACGGAACTACGCGTGGATCGCGCGCCGCTTCCCCGTCACCGAGCGGCACCCCGAGGTCAGCTTCCAGCACCACGCCGAAGTCGCCTCGCTGGAACCCGAGAAGCGCGCCATGTGGCTGGACCGCGCCGCCCGGAAAGGCTGGTCCCGCAACGCCCTCCGGCAGCACCTGCGGCAGGCCGCGCTGGCCGGATCGCCCGAGGCGGGCCAGGGCAAGCAGGTCAGGCTCCACGTGCGCACGACCGCCGAGCAGGAGAGCCTGTGGGCCGACGCCGCCGAGCGCGACGGCCGGGAGCTGAACGAGTGGATCATCGTCAGCCTGGACCGGGCCGCGAAGCTCGGGGGCGGCCCGCGCGAGCGCTCGCGCGGCGGCTCCCCGGGGCACGACGAACCGGGCTGCACCGAGCCGACCGCGTAGTCCGACCGGCCCGCCGCGCCGCGCCGTCCCGCCGCCCGGAGCCGGACGGCGCGGCGGCGGGACGGCAGGACCCTCACCGAGCCCTTCACTGAGCCCCTCACCGGCGGCCCTCGGCGGCGGCCCGCTCCCACGCGGCGTCGCGCAGCAGGCGCAGCCCGTTCAGGCCGACGATCACGGTGGACCCCTCGTGGCCGAGCACGCCCAGCGGCAGCGGCAGGGTGGCGACCAGGTCCCACCCCACCAGCACCGTGATGAACGCCGACGCGATCACCAGGTTCTGCACGACCAGTGAGCGGGCCCGGCGGGAGAGCGCGACGACGGCGGGGACGGTGGCGAGCTCGTCGCGGACGACCACCGCGTCCGCGGTCTCCAGCGCGAGGTCGGAGCCGGCCCGGCCCATCGCGACGCCGACGTGGGCGGCGGCCAGCGCGGGGGCGTCGTTGACGCCGTCGCCGACCACCAGCACCTTGCGCCCGGCGGCCTCCCGCTCCCGCACCGCGGCAACCTTGTCCTGCGGCAGCAGGCCGGCCCTGACG
>NZ_JBHUWH010000801.1:0-1944 GCF_042670125.1 Kitasatospora sp. NPDC057198
CCCGTCTCCCTGCTGGTCAGCGGCGTCGTGCTGATCGTCGTCGGCGCCGTCGGCTTCACGCTCGCGCTGGTCCACCGGCCCGCCCGCCACCGCTGACGGCCCGTCGGCCGTCGACCGGGGGCTGGGGGCCGGGAGCGGGGGCCGGGGCTATCCGGCCCGGAGCGCGTCGGAGACCGACTTGGCGCCGCCGTGCGCGGTGTAGCCGCCGTCGACCGGGATCTCGGCGCCGGTGATGAAGGACGCCTCGTCGGAGAGCAGGAAGACGACCAGCCCGGTGACCTCGTCGACGGTGCCGGTGCGGCCGAGCGGGGTCTCGCGCAGGTTGGCCTCGCGGAAGGCGGCCGGGGCGGTGGCGGTCATCGCGGTCTCGATGAAGCCGGGGTGGACGGTGTTCACCCGGATGCCGAGCGGTCCGAGTTCCACGCAGGCCGCCTTGGCGAGGCCGCGCAGCGCCCACTTGCTGGCGGTGTAGGCGACGGGGTAGTGCGCGGTGAGCGCGGCGGCGGAGCCGACGTTGACGATCGACGCCCCGGGCGGCATCAGCGGGGCGAGGTGCTGCATGCCGAGCAGTGGGCCGGTGGCGTTGACGGCGTGGACCCGGGCGAAGTCCGCGGCGGTGACCTCGCCGAGCCGGGCCCGCCAGGTGACGCCCGCGTTGTTGACCAGGCCGTGCACCGCGCCGTGTTCGGCGCGCAGGTCGGCGGCGAGCGCGGCCCAGGCGTCCGGGTCGGTGACGTCCAGGGCGCGGCAGCCGGGGGCGGGCCGGGCGTCGGTGGCGACCACGACAGCGCCCTCGGCGGCCAGCGCCCGGACCTCGGCCGCGCCCTGGCCCTGCGCGGCGCCGGTGACGACGACCACCCGGCCGGCCAGCCGTCCGCCTCCGGCCGCGGCCCCGGTCGCGGCCCCGGTCACGGCCCCGGTCACGGGCGGGTCCGGGGGCGCGGGCGGGCGGCGGGGACCGGCCGCGGTTCGACGCCGGGGACGACGGTGTTGGCGGTCGTCCCGATGCCTTCGACGGTCAGTTCGACGGTGTCGCCGACCTTCAGCGGCGCGGGTTCCCGGCGCCCGTTGCGGCCCCAGAGTTCGGCGAGGCAGCCGCCGTTGCCCATGGTGCCGGAGCCGAGCACGTCGCCGGGGCGGACGGCGGTGCCGCGCGAGGCGTAGGCGACCAGGTCCTCGAAGGTCCAGCCCATGTTGGAGAGCAGGTCGGTGCCGACGACCGTGCCGTTGACCCGGGCCGTCAGGGCGAGGCGCAGGAAGCCGTCCGCGTCCCGGTACGGTTCGAGTTCGTCGGCGGTGACCAGCCAGGGGCCGAGGGTGGTGGCGGTGTCCTTGCCCTTGCAGGGGCCGAGGCCGACCTGCATCTCGGCGGACTGCAGGTCGCGGGCCGACCAGTCGTTGAAGACGGTGTAGCCGATGATGTGCTCGCGGGCCTGCTCGGGGGTGAGGTCGCTGCCCTCCCGGCCGATGACGGCGGCGACCTCCAGTTCGAAGTCGAGGGCCTGCGAGCCGGGCGGGACGGGCACGCCGTCGTGGGCGCCGATCACCGCGTAGGGGTTGCCGAAGTAGAACGTCGGTGCGGCGTACCACTGTTCGGGGACGCCGGCCACGCCGCTGACGCTCCTGCGGACGCCTTCGACGTGCTCCTCGAAGGCGACGAAGTCGCGGACGGTGGGCGGCTGGAGCGGCGGCAGCAGCCGGACTTCGCCGACCGCCGGGCCGGGCGGGCCGGCCAGGGCGGTGCGGCCGGCGGCGTGCAGGGCCTCGGCGCCGGAGCGGATCAGGTCGAGCAGGTCGGTGCCGGCGGGCAGCGGGTGCAGGCGGTCGTCGGCGAGCGCGCCGCAGTGGCGGCGGCCCCGGTGCTCGTAGGTGGCGAAGCGCATGGGGGTTCCTGGGCTCGGGGTCGGAGGCGGGCGGGTCCGGGCCGGGGGCGCGGTGCCTTAC